>DATDKO010000180.1:0-4633 GCA_036519935.1 Rubrobacter sp.
GTAGAGGAAGGCGATAACGAGCGGGCGAAGTCGTTGCTGGAGGAGAACCTGGCGGTCCTCCGGGAGCTTAATGACGAGGGAGACGCCGCCACGACGCTCGAGAGATACCACACACTCAACCTTCTAGGCATGCTGGCGATCAACGAGGAGGATGACTACTCGCGGGGAGCGGCACTTTGGGAGGCAGGCCTGGCGTTAGCCCGGGAGGGCGGAGGCATGAACTCAGTAGAGTCAAGCGCGGGAGCAGGGCTACCACGAGCGGGCGGATGCCTACTTCGAGGAAGCACTGGTTGTAAGCCAGCAGGCCGGGACAAAACCGACTGTCATCAACACCTTGGAGGGGATGGCCGGTCTGGCAGGGGCCGTGAGGAAGGACATCCGAGCGGCGCGCCTGTGGGGGGCTGCGGAAGCGGCGCGCGAGGTCACCGGCGTTGCTTTGCCACCCCCCGAGCGGACGCTGCACGAGCCCCACCTGGCTTCGGCTCCTTCCCGGCTTGGGGAGACGACATGGGAAGAAGGTCTGGTCGAGGGACGAGCTATGTCACTCGAAGTGGCCGCTGAGTACGTCCTCACTGAGCAGGCAGATCAATCCGAAGCCACGATCGAGCAAGAGCTCTCGACCCAAGATGAACCGATGGGCAAACTTACTCCCTGCGAGCGGGAGATCGTGCTGCTCATCGCCCGGGGCCTCACAAACCGCCAGGTCTCCACCGAGCTGTCCATCTCCGAACGCACTGCGGGTAACCACGTTGCCAAGATCCTCAAGAAGCTTGGGCTCAACTCGCGGGCGCAGATCGCAAGCTGGGCCTCCGAAACCCAGTTACCCATGTCTCGCCAAGATTAGAGCTACCCACCGCCCGACGTTACCAGAGCGGGCCACATTTCTCAGGTTCGGACCGAACGACGCCACTCAACCGGGCCACGGGCGAGGAGCAGGATGTTGATCCTTGGCCCTTCTGCTCTCCCATTCATGAAGATCATGTGAAGGTGGAGCCGGACGTATATGAGAAGCGGCCGACAGCCACCACGGACCATGAACTTAGCGAGCTAGGGAACCTACCGACGGTCCCGCGCAGACCGAGGCGACCATAGGCGGCTGAAGGTTTAGCCCCGTGTAGAATGAGGCCAAAGAGTAGGTTTCGGCAGCACTCCCCGATGTTACCGGGGTGCCGAAAGGGAGGCAGCGTTGGAAAGGGCGAGTCTTGACGGGGCTGAGCTGGAGTATCAGCTCTCGGGGACAGGCGAGCCCGTGATATTCATTCACGGGGCGTTCATCGCGGACATCTTCCACCCGCTGCTGGCCGAGCCCAGCCTCGCGGATCGGTACCGGCTGATCCTCTACCACCGCCGTGGCTATGCGGGCAGCAGCCGCGCCTCCGGGCCGGTGAGCGTCGCCCAGCAAGCAGCCGACTGCCGGGCTTTGCTGCGCCACTTGGGCGTGGAACGGGCGCACGTTGTGGGGCACTCATATGGTGGCGACGTCGCCCTCCAGCTGGCACTAGAGTCCCCGGGCGTGGTTCACTCGCTGGTCCTGTTGGAGCCAGGGCTGATGGTGGGGGCGAGTGCTCAGGCCTATCGGGAGGCGCTGGCGCGCGGCGCAGAGCGCTACCGGGAAGCAGGCGCGGCGGTCGTCGTGGATGAGTTTTTGCAGGCGCGGTGGCCAGGTTACCATGCCACCCTCGACCGTGTGCTGCCGGGAGCCTTCGCTCAGGCGGTGGCCGACGCGGGGACCTGGTTCGAGCGCGAGCTGTCCGGGCAACTGGGCTGGCGCTTCGGCGAGGCGGAAGCGCGCCGCATCAGTCAGCCGACCTTGTCGGTGCTAGGCGGGAAGAGCGACGCCCTCTGGTCGCGCTTCGGCGAGACGCACCGGCTGCTGCTAGCGTGGCTGCCGCATGCCGACGGGTTCGTCCTTCCCGGCGCGACTCACTTCATGCAGATCGAGAACCCGCGAGGCTTGGCCGAGGTGTTGCGCCCTTTTGCTCACGCTACAGGCTCCCGGGTGGGGTTGCCTAGCCGTCCCGCGTCCCCCTCCCGGACTTCGAAGAAGAACAACAGGAAGTACGTGAAGATCGTCTGCCACCCGATCGCCGTGCGGTCGAAATAGGAGGCAGAGCCTCCTGCATCCCGGAGAGGCCGCCTGCCGCGAAGATAGAGAGGGGGAGCAACAAGAAGAAGATTCCCACCGTCATTATGCAGAACTGGATGATGTCCGTGAGGGTTATCGACCACATGCCACCGAGTAGGCAACGACGAGGCCTCCGGCCACCAGTATCGCGACGCTGGACGAGAGAGGGAGTACGACGTTGAAGACGGTGCCTATAGCGATGGTGGAGGTCACGGCGATGATGGCGCTGATCAGACGCGAGGTCACCCCGTAGCGGTTCTCCAGCATCTCCGAGACGGTGTACACACCGAGTCTGCTGAGGCGGCTAGACAGCAAGATGCCGAGGGCTATGACCCCATCCCGATCCAGAAGACCAGCCACATCCCAGAGATGCCGTTGTCATAACCCAAAGTCACCCCACCGATAGTCGAGGCGCCGCCCAGCACCACGGCAGCCAAACAGCCAATATACATGAAAGGACCCAATCTCCGTCCAGCGACCAGGTAGTCGTCGGCGCTGCGGGCCCGATCATGACGGCGAAGTAGAGGGCTAGACCACAAAGTCCAGGAGCTGGTAGTACAGGGCGCGCTAGCCCTTAGTGACGAACCGAGGGTTCTCTACCGACGCCGTGAGCGGGTTCCTTCCCTCTACGGGCGGCGATCAAGCTCAGTAACTCGTAGGCTACGTTGGCGGCGAGGAAGGCTGTTATCTGTGCCGGATCGTAAGCGGGGTAGACCTCCACCACGTCACACCCGCCTATGTCAATGCTTTCGAGTCCCCGTACGAACTCCTGAGCCTCACGGCTCGTGAAGCCTCCCACCTCTGGTGTCCCCGTGCCCGGCGCAAAGGCCGGATCCACAAAGTCCACATCAAAGGAGACGTAGGCCTTCGAATCTCCTATCCTCTGGTGAATCCGGGATATGGTCTCCGATATACCTAGCTCTCGGACCTCGTCCGCGCTGATGAGCTCGAAGCCCAGCTCCCGGGAATCGTTCCAGTCACCGGAGTCGAAGAGCGAACCCCGCATCCCGACCTGGATCGAGTTCTCCGGCAAGAGGAGCCCCTCCTCGACGGCGCGCCTGAATGGTGTCCCGTGCGTGTACTTCTGGCCGAAGTAGGCGTCCCAGGTATCGGGGTGCGCGTCAAACTGCACGAGGGCCAACGGTCCGTGCACGGCGGCTGCGGCCCGCAGTTCCGGCAAGGCGATCGAGTGGTCGCCGCCGAGCACGATAGGAACGACGCCCGCGCGGTGTATGGGTTCGAGACCTTCCGCTATTCTTCTGTAGCTCTCCTCGACGTAGCCGGGGACGACGGGCACGTCGCCGTAGTCTATGACCGAGAGGTGGTCGAAGATGGCGACATTCTGAGAAGGGTTGTAAGGCCTGAGGAGGTGCGAGACGCTGCGAATGCCCTCCGGACCGAAGCGCGCCCCGACGCGGAAGGTCGTCGCCGTATCAAAGGGAGCTCCGACTATCGCAGCGTCGCTATTCTCAAGGTCTCGGACGTTTGGCAATCGCATGAAGGTCCGCACTCCGCTGAAACGTGGAGTTTCGAACGAGTTGGCCGGTTCGTAGCGCGTAATATACATCTCCCATATTGCGCCGGGGAACGCAGTCGCTTCCCACCGATCTGACACTATAGATACCCCCTGTGGCGCAATCTATTCCAACCACACCCTTGCGAGGATGAATATCGGTCTTCCGCGCCTGGTTCGAAAAGGATGGTAGAAGAGATGCCGGCTTCGGGAGCACACGCTTGTAGTCGAGGGTGACCGACGGGGCTCCAACCCGCGACCTTCGGAGCCACAATCTCCTGACATCTGTTGCCACGGGTTGTTGTCGGTTGCGGAACCGGCTTATCCAAGAGCATGTTTCAGAACCTCGACTGCAACGGGCTTCGGAGGCAAGAGAAGATGCAATTCGGCTTTGGGTTCTCCGTTACCTGCGACTCAGGTGAACCACCCATCGGCGTCCAGATCCTGACCTGTCGCCATGCGTGGCTGGTAGTGCTGGGCGAAGACCTGACCGACGAGTTCTCTTCTGCTGCGCACACCGACCTTGTCGAAGATCGCCTTGAAGTGATCGCGCACCGTGTTAGGCGTGATGTACAACTTCCTGGAGACCTCGGCAGTGGAGAGCCCGCGCAAGACCAGCTTCGTTATCTCGCCCTCGCGCTTCGTTAGACCGTAGGCATCGACGATCAGCGGTGCGATCTCCGAGGGACGGGCCTCCTCGAAGATGACGGCTATCCTCCTCTCTGTTTCTTCGGCCCGGAGCCTCGAAGCGTGAAGTACCAGCCAGCGCCCTGAAGCGGTCCTAAGACGCGTCCTCGGCATAAGGTCTGGCGGCGTACCGCCGCCACGTTCGAGCGCGAGCAACCTCGCGGCGACGGCGTAGACCGCGTAGGGCATCTCGAGTGAGTCTCGCCAATCACTCTCTGCAACCTCGGCGAGCCACCCTTCAGCCGCTGGCGTGATCGCAACGAGCGAAAGATCATCCGCGAGCAAGACTAACCCCGGTCCGTCCGGCT
>DATDKO010000181.1:0-10293 GCA_036519935.1 Rubrobacter sp.
GGCCCAGCGACCAAGGATGTTTTTCTGGGCGTAGGCGTCGTACCAGTCGGGGCTCTCCTTCATCTGGGCGGTGAGCGGCGTCTCGACCGCCCCGGGGGCGATGGCGTTGACGCGCACGCCTCGCGGTCCCAGCTCGGCGGCCAGGGCGCGCAGCATCTGCACGGTCCCGGATTTGGTCGCTGCGTAGACCCCTTGCCCCGGCTCGACGACCTGCGCCCGGAAGCTCGAGAAGGCGATGATGCTCCCCGAGCCGCGCTCGGCCATGCCCCGTCCGAACTCCCGGATCAGGCGAAAAGTACCTTTGAGGTTCAGATCGACAACCCGGTCGAACTCCTCGTCGGTGATCTTGAGTAGTGGCTTCCTGACGTTGATGCTCGGCGTGCTCACCAGCACGTCCGGCACACCCACGCGTTCGGCCGCCGCTCGAACGCTCCCTGAGTCCGTCATATCTAGCTCCAGCGCCTCTCCGTTGCCGCCCTCCGAGCGGATCTGCTCGGCGGTGTCCTCGACGGCCCCGGCGTTCACATCCGCGCAGAACACCCGTGCCCCGAAAGCAGCGAGCCCGTGGGCGCCGGCCTCTCCCATGCCGCTGCCCGCACCTACCACGAGCGCTTTTTTGCCGGTGAGGTCGAACATCGAACGGTAGTCAAGCATGCGCATCCTCCATTCCGCTTATCTTTCCAGTGGTTGAATCTACCCGGCTGACAAAAACGCTGAACACGGAAAGGGCCAGAGCTCCAAGGAGCCCGGCCCTTTATTTTCATCGACGCACGTGGAACACCCGCACTCCGAAGTTCGCGTCCTCCTGGCCCGGGCGCTGTGCGGTTTTGGCGCGCGAAAGCCCGCCCTATCCGGTCTGCTTCGCTTTATACGCGACAACCTCACCAGCCGCGTAGTCCGGACTCGGAAGAAGATCGCCAAGGTTCTCCTTTACCCACTCCTCGGCTACCTTATTGCTCTCCTCCGCCCTGTCTTGATCCTCGAAGACGCTGACCGTGCCATACTCGCCCTGCCCCGCGTTGAGGGCTATGTAGGCCACGAACCCTGGCATGTCGCTGATGAGAGGCACGAAGCCTTCGTTGACTTGGCGGACTACCTCATCGAGCGAATCGGGGTCCGTGTGGTAGCGTCGTATCGCCGCAAACATCTCGTGCTCCTTTCTGCCGTCTCCCACTACAGGCGCCCAAGCGACTACCTAAAGATAGCATCGGATGGGCATCGACACATGTGTGAAACCGTGGGATGCTATAGAATCACACAATACCGGAATAGATTTAGTCAGGCGGCACAGGGAATTTGGCACGAAGGGAGGTTTTCGTGGACCTCGAAATGCTGGCCCGGCACCAGCACCCCAGACCACCGCAACATGAGCTCCGCGGGCATAGGGTACTGGACTCCGGGAATCGGGAGTTCGGTGACGTAGCCGGCCTCTACGTCGACAGAGACGAGAGAAAGCTGCGCTACTTGCACATAATCACGACGGGCTTCCTGGGCCTCGGCAGGAAGCACTACCTGATCCCCTTCGAAGACGTAGATGACGAAGCCCCCGGCATGGTGAAAGTGCGCCACGACCAAGAAACCATAGAGAGCTCCTCAACGTTCGATCCGCACACCCTGCCAACTGAGGACTATCAAAGGGACATCCGCAAGCACTACGGCTACGGTTGAGTTATCTGGGAATGAGCCTGGCCGATTCCCGGAGGGCTGCGTCTTGCAATGGGGTCGCGCCCGTCGCCACGGTCACCATGTGGAACCCCCCTAGGCGTGCCTCCTCGCCCACTCCCTTGAGGGGGCATGGACGCTCCGGAGCGAGAGAACTGCTGTCCTATCAGATAGGCGGCTCGCACCCCGGGCCGCGCTGGGAAGGCGATGGGGCCCAAACGATATCTGACAAGCGGCGCCGTCGTGGAGATCATCGTTATCAACGCCGGCTCGATCCGCAACCGTTTTGCAGCGTTTGAGTGGGCAGAATGGATGTAGCCACTTGACCAGTTCCCTAAGTTTGGAAGATTTATGAAGTAGCAGGGGAAGCAAAGGGCGACTGCACCGAATGTTTCGATGGTAGATAATGCGGGCGTGATGCACGGGCGGTCGCGGACCATTGAGCAGTCGAGGACTCCTCAAAGGGGAATGAGTAAGTCAAGCCTCTTATCGTCTGGAGCAGCTATTTCGGTGGCCTTACGGGTGCCACGGACGGCGCCACCTGGCTCTTCGAAGTCTTCGGTCTTCCGGGCGGCCGCCGCTTGCCTGAGGCTCCTCGTCCTGCTGAGGATAATGTGAAAGCTCCGAGTTGCCGGGTCCGCCTCAATCCGGGGTCTCATCGTCTACGCTTCCGCAACGGGAAACCGGCCGTGAAGGGGGTGTTGTGCCGAGGAAGAGAGTAGTTTTGTAAGGCAGAAGGTTCAAACCGTACGGAGCGGAAAGGAGAAAGAGACGTGGATCGAAGCGGAGAGAGAGGGCCTGGCCCCGAGGGGGTCGGGACCGCCGGCACGCCAACCCAAGAGTTCGCCGAGATGGCCCCGAGCCGCAACGTGCCACCCATGCCCTATCGGGACATGCCGGAGCCGTTGTCTTTGGGCAAGATGCTGGGTCCTAGCGTGATCCTCGCGGGCCTCGGGGTAGGCTCGGGCGAGTACATCCTGTGGCCCTTCATCGCCTCGAACGTCGGGCTCGCGTTCATGTGGGCCGCCGTGGTCGGGGTGACCCTACAGTTCTTCCTCAACATGGAGATCGAGCGCTACACGCTCGCCACGGGCGAGACCGCCGTCGTCGGCTTCGCCCGCTTCTGGAAACCCTGGGGCATCCTGATGTGCCTCGGGGCGATAGTGCCGAACATGTTCCCGGGCTGGATCACCAGCGGGGTGGCGATCTTCGGCTACCTGACCGGCTACGGAGATGGGGCTGTCCCCTACATCTCCATCATCGCGCTCATCGCCCTGGGCATAGCGCTCACGACCTCGCCGGTGGTCTACAACACCCTGGAGAAGGCGGAGTTCTTCAAGGTCGGCCTGACGTTCGTGTTCCTGGTCATTGCCATCTTCTCCGCCATCAAGGCGGAGGCCGTGGCGAAGCTCTTCCAGGGGATCACGAGCTTCGGCCAGGTCCCCATGGGTGTGTCCGAGGCGGTCCCGATCGCGGTCTTCTTGAGCGGTCTCATCTTCGCCGGCGCTGGCGGGGCCAACAACCTCGTGCAGAGCAACTGGATCCGCGACAAGGGCTTCGGCATGGGTGCCTACATCCCCAGGATAGTCTCGCCCATCACCGGCGAGGAGGTGGCGGCGCCCGCGACCGGCTCGATGATACGCCAGGATGAGACGAACATCAGCCGGTTCCAGAGGTGGTGGAGACTCGCCAATATAGAGCAGTTCTCCACCTTCTGGGTCATCTGCGTCTTCTCCATCCTCACCTTCTCGCTGGTCGCCTACTCCACGGTGTACGGCAAGGGCATCGCAGAGGCGGCCGACCTCACCTTCATCCAGGCCGAGGGCCAGCAGCTCGCTAACATCGTCGGCCCCTGGTTCGGGGCCCTCTTCTGGATCTTCGGCACCCTCTCGCTGGTCCTCGTGGCCCTGGGCATCCTCGACTACGTCTCCCGGCTCGTGGCCGACGTGCTCAAGACCCTCTACCTGAGGGAGAACGAGCGCTGGAGCGAGAGCCGGATGTACTTCATAATGGTGTGGTCGCTGGTCACCATCGGGACGCTCATCCTCCTGGCGGGCTTCGATGCGCCGTTGATCCTGCTCGTGACCTCGGCGGTCATCAGCGGCGGCGTCATGGCCGTCTACTCGGTCCTGCTCATCATACTCAACCGCAGAGCCCTGCCCGAGGCGATCAAGCTCAAAGGTTGGCGGCTGCCCGTGTTGGTGATAGCGGCGGCCTTCTACATTTTCTTCGTGGGCTGGTTCATCGTCACGCAGATCCAGAGCTTAATGGGGGGCTAGCGAGACGTGGCCCGTCGCCTGCTCGTCCGCCTGATGGTGTTCATCGTCGTCTTCACGGTCCTGCTGGCCCTGGCCGAACTCTTCGGGATCATCCCCGAGTGAGGGGAGCAACCCGAGCGGTTCTGGAGGCTTCTAAGGGCGTCTTCGGGGAACTCCCCGAAGACGCCCTTAGCATTGGTTAGAACCACGGAGGACATGACGAACTCTCCCCTCGGCTGCAGAATCATGCAGCAGAGATGCCGTAGGTAGTGCTAGCGTGTCTCCGGCAACTCCACACGCCGGAGCAGGAACTTGAATCGCCGGTTGACTATCATTTGGCATAAGCGAGCCTGGTGGGCTTCGCAGGCACTCCAGCTCCATGCTAGCATTGTAATTAAGGGATTGTTGAACGCGTCGTAAGGTGGTGGAAAGCCGTGAACCTGTACTCTCGTCTGCTCGATCGGTCGGCCGAGGGGCGGCCGATCAGGGTCGGTGTCATAGGAGCAGGGAAGTTTGGCTCGATGTTCCTCGCGCAGGCCCGAACGACCCCTGGCATTCACGTGATGGCGGTCGCGGATCTGTCCGCTCCCCGAGCTCTGCAAGCGTTACGGAACACGGGTTGGGTAGAGGAGCAGATCTCGGCCGCCTCGTTCACGCAAGCCCTTAGCTCAGGCACCACACACGTCACGGAAGATGTCGAGGCGATGATCGCCGCAGATGGCGTCGAGGTGATCATAGAGGCGACCGGTAATCCGGTAGTGGGCATCCATCACGCGCTTCGGTGTTTCTATCATGGCCGACACCTCGTCATGGTCAACGTCGAGGCCGATGCCCTGGTGGGGCCCGTCCTCGCCCGCCGCGCGAGGGAGGCCGGGGTAGTGTACTCGCTTGCCTACGGCGACCAGCCCGCCATCATATGCGAGCTGGTGGACTGGGCGAGGGCGACGGGCTTCGAGGTCGTTTGTGCCGGCAAGGGTACCAAGTACTTGCCTGAGTACCATGCCTCCACGCCGGACACCGTCTGGGACCACTATGGATTCACCGACGAGCAGGTGGAGGCCGGTGGGCTCAACCCGCGGATGTTCAACTCTTTCATCGACGGGACCAAGTCGGCCATCGAGATGGCCGCCGTCGCCAACGCCACCGGCCTCACTCCTTCCCCCGAGGGCCTCGGCTTCCCGCCCGCCGGGGCCGATGACCTGGCTGCGGTCTGCCGACCCCGTCAGGACGGCGGAAGCCTCCACCACCCGGGGACAGTAGAGGTCGTCTCTAGCCTCGAGCGCGACGGCCGCACCGTGGAACGCGACCTGCGCTGGGGGGTGTACGTGACGTTCAAGGCGCCGACGGACTACGCGGCGCGGTGCTTCTCGGAGTACGGGCTCGTGACCGACGACTCCGGATTCTACACGGCGCTCTACCGGCCGTACCATCTGATCGGGCTCGAGCTCGGCATCAGCGTCGCCCACGCGGCCCTGCGAGGGGAGGCGACTGGAGCCCCGACCGGCTTCCGGGGCGATGTAGTGGCGACGGCCAAGAGGGACCTGGCCGCCGGGGAAGAGCTGGACGGCGAGGGAGGCTACGCTGTGTACGGGCGTCTTATGCCGGCTGAAGACTCCCTGGCGCAAGGGGCGCTACCTATAGGGCTTGCGCACGGTATCGAACTGCGCAACGCTGTTGCGGCCGGAGAGATGGTGAGGTGGTCCGATGTCGCCATCGACGAGGGTCAGGAGCCGGTAAGGTTTCGCCGCGAGATGGAGCAATGGTCCCGGGCCGAGGGCATAGGTGAACCCTCGAGCACAGGAAGGTTCGTCGAGTAGCTCCCTCGTGGCGCTGCCCGCCGCGGGCACCCTAGTCGTCGATCAGGTCCGGATTGGGGACGATGGTTGACTTGACGCTGCGCATCTCGATGGCGCTCTCGATCGCTTCGCCGATGCCCTCCTCGGTGAACGGGAACCGGGTCTGCATCTCCGACCACGGATAGCGGTCCCTAGCCCGGTCGAGCATCGCTATACCCTTGGGGATGTCGTTCGCGGTGAATGCCCAGCTCCCGAGCACGTTCAGGTCCTTCGTACAGATCCGGTGCCAGTTCGTCTCGATCGCGCCGGCGTCCGTGAACTGGCCCATCTCGACGTAGGTTCCGCCGTCGCGCAGCATCTCGATGCCCTCGGGACCAGCCGAGGGGTGGCCGGAGCAGTCCATCACAAGGTCGGCGCCGAAGGGCTCGGTCAGCGCTCGCACGGCCTCTATGCGCGCTTCCGGCGTTTGGTGGTCCTCGAGCGAGACGGTGGCCTCGGCACCGAAGCGCCTGCACAGCGCGAGCCGAGGATCCTCGGGTGCCCCGACGACGATAACGCGCCCCGACCCCATCTCCTGGGCGGCAGCCACGGCCAGAACGCCGATCGGCCCTGAACCCTGGATGACAACGGTGTCGCCCACGCGGAAGAAACCGGCGCGCTGGGCACGGTCGAATGCGCGGACGCACGAGGTCAATGGCTCGGAGAGGGCCCCCAGAACAATCGGCATGTCGTCGGGAAGCTTGTAGACCTTCGTCCCCGGCAGCTCGTCGAGGTCCACGTAGACCATCTCCGCCCAGCCACCCCAGAGGTGCGGCGGCTTCTCGAAGCCGAGGTAACGGCCATAGTACACGGGGGTTAGGCACTTGTTGGCCGTCTCAGGGTAGTGCACGCAGTAGTAGCAGCTCCCGCAGGGCATCAGCGGCGGCAGCATGACCTTGGACCCCACCTCGAGGGGCTGGCCCATGAAGTCCTCGGTCAGCTCCGGTCCGATCTCCTCCACGACTCCCACCAGCTCGTGGCCGAGGGTGAACGGCCAGGGGAGGGGCCGGGGCCAGTGGCCCTTGAGGATGTGGAGGTCGGTGCCGCAGACCCCGCAGGCCGCGATGCGGATGAGCCCAGCCTTGGGCGGCACCTCGGGCTTGGGCACCTCGCGTATCATGGGCGGCTCGCCGGGACCTTCGAAGGTGGCGACGCGGACGGTTTGCATAGGTCCTCTTCCTTTAAGCGGAAGCGTATCATCGGCCCCCACACCCGAGCGGCTACACCAGTCAGTGATACACAACCGCCAAACCCCGGTCAACCCCTTACGGCGGCATCTCTGATAACGAGGCGTGGCGGTGGTTGGCGCCTCGCATGGACGGCGCGCGAGGCCGCGCTGGTTTCTCTTAATTGGGATCAGCATCTACACTGGTGCCTCACTTCCGGACCACACCAAAGGCTCGGCAGGCAGGTGAAGCAGATCAATAACAACCTCGGTTCCGACCTCTATCACGAGTACCTGAGGCAGGTGCTGCCGCGGCTGCGCCAAGAAGAACTTCCTGACATGCTCGAGCTCTCCTCCTAGGTGCTGCAAGATATAATCGCCTAGCGCGTCGACCCGGCCGACTCGCTGCTCGAGTGGTGCCGGACCTGACGATGGAGGAGTACCGGACTACAGCCCAACCTCCCCCTCTCATGCCGTCTCGGAAAGAGGGTTCTCGGAAGTTCGAGGCGTAAAAAGGGAACCCTCTGTTACTCGTGCGCCTCGTCCCCACGCACCAAGTAGACCGGGCAATGGGCGTGCCGAACCACCGATTCGGAGACGCTTCCTATAAGCATCCTATCTAGCGCGCCGAGCCCCCGGCTGCCCACCATGATCGTCCCCACCTCCAGCACCCGGGCAAGCCTGACGATCTCCTTGTCCGGTCGCCCCACCCTGAGGTGTGTCTCTGCCACCTTGCCGCCTTCTGATCTGACACGCTCGGCCCGCCCCTCCAGTAACGAGCGGGCGTCCCTCTCGGCCTGCTTGATGAGAGACTCCCTGATTTCGTCGGTGTAGGCATGGGGACCGATCAGATCCGCCTCGGTCGGTAGCACATAGGTGACGTGCACCTCTGAGGCGGTGGCCTTGGAGAGCTCGGCAGCCGCCTGTGTGGCCAAGTCCGCCTCATCGGAACCGTCGGTGGCCAGCAGTATAGTCCTCGGGAAAAAGCTCATCTCCTCCACTCTCCTTTCCGTACGCCGCGTAACCATCACACGATAACGCGTGCCGCCGTGCGTGGCCAGGTGTGAGTATGTCCTACTGGCAAATCCGTCGTAGCATGAGGCCGAGAGAAGTTTGCCCACCGGCTGCGTGTCTTCCGGGAGGTGCCATTGTGTTGACTACTTTGAGCGACGCTGGGGCCGTTGGTCGCGGAAGCAGTTTGCCCTCGAATGGCTCAGGAAGGGCGTCAACAAGGATGGTGTTCGGTTAACCAGTAAGATAGTGGCGTTTCGGTCATAGGCTGGTAAGTTTGATATGAGAAATTCCGTCATAATATCCGGACCAGGTTACACAGTTCAGGAGTCGGCTTGTAAGACGCTCTAAAGTGGGATGGATAGAGTTTGATCCAGAGGTCGGTCTTCCACGCCTAAGCCACCAACACGAAGGAGGATACGTGTCCGAGAACAGATCTCGCCTCGCCGCCGTGACCGGGGCCTCGTCCGGGATCGGAGCCGCCACCGCCCGGGCCTTGGCCGGGGCAGGCTTCGAGGTGGCCCTTGGCGCCCGGCGGGTGGAGAGGATCGAGAAGCTGGCCGTAGAGTTCGGGGGGCATGCCAAGTTCCTTGACGTTACCGACGCGGGCTCTGTCGAGGAGTTCGCCTCGTGGACGGAATCCTTGGGAGGCGCCTCGGTGCTCGTTAACAACGCGGGGGGTGCCAAGGGACTGGAGCCGGTGGCGGAGATGGTAGAGGAGAACTGGCGCTGGATGTTCGAGACGAACGTGCTGAGCGTCGGGCTGATGACGAGTGCGCTCCTGCCCCAGATCCGGCGCTCCGCCAACGGGCACGTCGTGATCATCGGCTCGGCGGCGGGGGTCGAGGCCTACCCCGGCGGCTCGGGCTACAACGCGGCCAAGTTCGCCGCCCATGCCATCAAGGAGAACCTGCGCTTGGAGCTCCTCGGGGAGGACGTGCGGGTCACGGAGATCCTCCCTGGGGCGGTCGAAACCGAGTTTGGGCTGGTGCGCTTTGGGGGCGACGAGGAGAGGGCCGAGACGCCGTACAAGGGTATCACCCCACTCACCGCGGAGGACGTCGCCGAGTGCGTGAGGTGGGCCGTGAGCCTGCCCCCGCACGTCAACGTGGACCGCATAGATGTCAAGCCAGTCCGTCAGGCAGGCGTCGCCCGGTTTGTCCGTGAGGCGTGAAGGTCCCCGAGCGAGAAGACGCCGGGGACCGGGGGCTCGAAGGCGGATCGAAGCATCTGAAGGCATGGAGAAGGTCGTGGTCCACCCCCTAGATGCGCTGGACGAGAAGCGGATAAGGGCGGAGGTTACCTCGGTACGGTCGAGCCCCGCAACCCGTGCCCGCCCACTATGAGAACCGGACGCTTCGCCCGCCGGAAGACGTTCTCGGAGAAGCCAGCTCCGAAGATCCGTTCGAACCACGGGCGTCTCCGGCCTCCCATCACTATCAGGCCAGCGTCGAGCTCTTCGCCGAGACGGATGATCTCCTTCGCCGGGTCTCCCTCCTTGTAGTGCGACGCCGCGATTCTGCCCCCAAGATCCTCTATCCGCCTCACGCGATCGTCCAGGAGCTTGAGACCGTCCAGCTTCCTCCACTCTAATAGAGCCTCGCTCCGCTCCTTCGCCGAGTAGCGAGGATAGGGCAACTCGGGCGTCGTGCGTAGCACGTGTACGACGTGCAACTCCGAACCGGTGCCGTTCGAGAGTTCGCCCGCTGCCTCCTCGGCTAAAGACGCCTCTGTGGAGCCGTCAGTCGCCAGCAGTATCTTGGTCGGGAAAATGTCAACTCTCCTCACCAGATGCACACTGCATCAAATTCCTAGTTTTCCAAACGGTTCTTTCAAGCGCAACTTGTGAACCCAACCACTCGGACCCGGAGCAGAAGACCTTAACGGCGAGTCTTGCGGAGGCGATCAGATGCACTTTAGCGCCCCTCGTCTCTGTTACCATCTTCGCCGGAGCTGTTCTTTACGAACTCCACGATCCGGCGCCTCAAGCCCGCTCCAAGAGCATCGTCCATCTTCGGGGTCGAACCGCAGATCAGTATCCCTGCCGGGTTTGCGATGACCAACATGGGACCTCTGTGCCTTCGTAGTACACGTACGCCACTTGACCATAACCTTGGTCCGTGAGTATATTCCCCAGAGAAAGAGCCGGTCGTAGATAGCGGATTTGACGGAGAGCTGACGCTGTCCCTGGAGCTGATCCGCGCTGGCACGTACTGGACACAGTAAGACTTCCGGATTGCCGAAACGCGCATAGATAAGCGCAATTACCGGACGCACTAGGACACAACGTGAGGGAGCAAACTCGTAGTGAGCAGGACAGCGGTTCGAGTCCGCTCGTCGTCCCTCTTTCTTTTGGGCTTTG
>DATDKO010000182.1:0-8267 GCA_036519935.1 Rubrobacter sp.
GTCTTGGTAGCACGAGCGACGGCCACGTTTATGGCATCCTCAAAGCTCGTCTCTGAGGTAGCGCTCAACTCTGTGACTCGGGCAATACTCATTACATGCGCCTCCTTACACTCTAGGGTCCCTGGCTAGGTTGCTCCTCCAATATGTAGCCCGGCGGGGCGCAAGCCAAACATAGAGGGGGCGGGACACCCCCGAAGGACACCCCAGCCCTTCTATGTCCGAACTTCGGAGAATTCACCTTCCACGCACCCCGCTGAATAACCCTCTCGACGGGCGCGCGGGATCCCTTCGGGTGGCATGATGTCGGCAACCGCGGTCGTAAGCACCAAGAAGGGAGGGCGCATGGACGAAGCACGGGAGGTCGCTTACGCCTCGCCGGGCGAGGGCAGTGAGAGAGCATGCGCCCACTCGCAACGGTTCTCGAGCAAGCCCAAACCGTCTGTTGCCGCGTGTGTGATCGCTCTCTGTAGCGGAGCGTAAGGGAAAGGAGCCTCGACATGACCACCGCTAACGCTTCCGAACGGCCGTCCACTCCCCGCGAGGGCCTGCTCGTCCGGCACCCGCTGATCTTCTACTTCCTTATGGCCTACGCCGGCACATGGCTCATTACGGTACCACTCGCACTCTCCGCGAACGGCGTTGGCCTCTTGCCGCTTGGTATTCCGAATGGAAGCGTGATCTTCGTCAGTGCTGTTTGGGTCTTTCTGGGCCCGACCTTGGCGGCATTCATCGTGACGGGCGCAACCGAAGGGAGGGAGGGCATACGCCGCTTGCTGCGTCGGTACGTGCTGTGGCGGGTGGGCTTCCGGTGGTACCTGGTCGTTCTTCTCGGTCCTCCTGCGATCATATTGCTCGCCACTATCGTGCTGCCCGGGGCTCTGGCATCGTTTCGGACGCTCGCTCCACTTCACCCGCTGCCCTTGCTCGTTAGCTTTCCTCTTGTGTTGGTCTTCGGAGGAGCATCGTTCGAGGAAGGAGGGTGGCGGGGTTTCGCGCTGCCCCGCCTACAGCGGCTACATGGTCCTCTCGTCGGGACCCTCATCCTCGCACCACTTTGGGCGTGTTGGCACCTGCCCCTGTTCTGGGTTACGGTTTGGGGTACGCCTCCCACCATTCTCAACATGGTTCTCTATTTTCCCTCCGTGATCTTCATGACCATAGTCTTTACGTGGGTCTTCAACAACACGAAAGGCAGCATACTCATCGCCATTTTGCTGCACACGTCCTTTGATGTATTCGTTGGGCCCGTGGGGCAACTCTTCCCCGCTCCCGTAGTGACCGACTACGGCGGTGCTCTACCGATGTTGATCGGCTTGGGCGTGACGGCTCTGGTGCTCGTCGTATTGACCCGAGGCCGCCTGGGCTACCAAAACTACCGGCAAGAAGAAGAATATCCCGAGCCGGCCACGGCCCCAACCTGAGTAGGAACCACCGGCAGCGAGAAAATTAGAAGGAAGGCAGCTCTACATGGACACAGCACCGACATCCCTTGCCGAGGGCCTGGCTGAAGCGTTCCGCGAGCTCCGCGGCGCTCTCTTCAGATACGGCGACGCGATGGATGGTCCACTGTTCCAGCCATGGTGTCCGATGGTACTCCGTGACCGGCTCGACTCTCGTCTCGAGGATGGTTACTTCAGAAAGCACGGAGCGGTCGGTGAGACTCTCTTCGATGATATCTCCGGTGAGCCGCTTGGCGTCTTCCTTACCCATCTTCCGTCTCCTTCCGCAACACTCGCCCCGAATACAGAACTTTACAGCATAGTTGCCGGATTACGTCGGGGAATCGTCCGAAGGACGTCGGGTACACGTCAACCGTCTCACCGAAGATATCCTCACCCCCGTCGTCGGGGGAGATGAAGCCGTAGCCCTTCTCCTCGCTGAACCACTTTACCCTTCCCTTAGACCCAGCCGATGAACACGTTGGCGTTGGCCAAGAGCTGCATGTTTCCCTGGGATGTGGCGAGCGGCTTCTTTGGTGAGGTGTACTCCCGCAGTTGCCGGGCGCTCATCTTCTCCTCGTCGAGCTCTACCACGATCCCGCGGGATCGATCGTGCACCTTGGGGTGGGCGCCGTTGTCGAAGATGGTGATGGTGCCGTCTCTCTGGCGTCTAGCGTCGTGCTGGTAGGCGCTCTGGGTACCAGGACCCATCTCGAAGTCGCTCTTCTTGCCCCCGAGTCGCCACGATACCTCCCCGCTCTTGCGCTCTACCTTGTATACGGTCCAGGTGTTGCGGGCACAGAGGAGCAGGTTGGCGTCGGCGTCTACGTCTATAGAGTTAATGTGGAAGTAGTCGTAGAGATGGTCGGGATCTTCGGGCAGCTCGATGTAGGACTCCTCGATGCCGACGTGCTCCAAGCTGTTCGCTCACGCCGAGCGTGAGGAGGCTCACTCTAAGTTCCACTGTCCAGTCTCCATCTCTTGCTAGCTCTATGGACGTATGAATTGTCCCGGTGGAAGCTTCCATTTCTCCGCCCAAGCCTGCGGAGGGTTCTCCGAGGGCCGTATTCGACATGGAGAATGCGATCGGAGGACTTCCGCCCTTTGAGAGTGTATCGGTTCACATGAGATCAGATCCTTGCGCAAGCTCAGATGGGGCGCAGGCACCTCATCGACACGCAAACCAGCCCGACCGCAGCGTAGACGCTAGCGTCTACGCCGCTCGCATCTCCTGCCGCGGCCCGTGCGCCAGCCAATCCAGAGCGACGGCGGCGGTCCAGGACTGCGCTCTGGAGCCAAGTGGCTCACCAGTAAAAGGCTCGAAGTATTCCGCGAAGCCTCCTTGGGCGATCTGCTCGAGGGATGACTCGCGCACGCGCTCCGCGAGCTGGTGCTCTCCGGCCCTCACGAACGCCCACCACAGAAGCCAGTCGATCACCGGCCAGACCGGCCCCCGCCAGTAGCTGCGAGAGTTGAACCCAGTATCCTCTGGGCTCGTGCTCGGTGGCAGAAACCGTCGCAACCCCGGGTAACCAATGAAGGAAGGCGATCTGAGGGTCTCCAGGACGGTCGCGAGGCGCCGCGGTCTCAGGCCTCCTGCCACCAGCGGGGCGAAACCCGCCACCGTGCGCGACTTCAGCGGCTTGGCGGCGCGCAGGTCGTAGTCGAGGTATAGCCGGAGTTCGGGATCCCAGCGGCTCTCGAGCCCCCGGCGTCCGCGGGAGATCCAGTTCGAGATGAGTTGCGCGTCATCGAGGGAGGCCCCTACCAGCCGGGAGATCTCCAGCAGCGCCTCGTTGGCTGCGACGAGGATGGCGGAAAAGAGGATGTCCTTAACCAGGAAGGGGTGTGAGCGGTAGATAGTAGTTTCGTCGCAGGCCGCACTCTTTACCAGCTTCACGAGCCAGAGGTAGCGATCGTAATCCGCGTCGGTGGGCCTCTGAGAAGGGTCGTCTACGTGCTCAAGATCGTAGCGCTCGTGCAGCGACACCTCGCCTGCCTCCACCGGTTCAAGGGCCGCATCCCACCTGGGGGAGTTGTCGGTGCCGCTCTCCCACGGATGGTAGATCGTCACTAGTCCCGACTCCTCCGGATCCCGGTAGGTCAGGAGGTAGCGGTGCCAGGAGAGGAGCCCAGGGTAGATGTCACGCAGGAAGGCGGTAGCTTCCGCGCGAGCCTTCCCGTTGCTGGCGGCTTCCCAGATCCTCTGGGCGGCGATTGCGTGGGTTGGCGGCTGGCACAGGCAGCTTGTGTAGGGCGGGGCCTGAGGAGAGGCTGCAGCGCAGGCCCAGTGCTCAGCGCCAGGGAAGTAGCTGTCCGGCGGGGCATCGGGATTGAAGACGATGTGGGGAACCTTGCCTGTTTTCCACTGATGCTGAAAAAGCGTGAGCAGCTCTCGGGCGGCGCGACCGGTATCGAGGTGCGCCAACCCTATGGCTATAAAGCCGCTGTCCCAGCTCCACTGGTGGGGGTAGAGGTCCGAGGCCCCCTTCGTCCACCCCCCCATGTCGTTCTGAGCAAGGACTTCTTGTGCTCTCGCGGCCAATCCTTCGCGCCTCACGAGCACGCTTCTCGGGAAGATCTTCACCTGCATTGCCTCTTCTCCTTTTGCTCGACTGGTCAGTGTTTACGATGCTCTGGTCTTCCGTAGTGAGGCTCCTCTTCGCCGGGGCGAGCGGGAGACCGGGATGCTGCTGAGTACTCATTCAGGTTGGCCATCACAATGCCGTGATGCATCCGACATACTCCTCAGAACGATTTCTTCCGTGCTGCCTTGCGACTCGTTAGAGCTTCTCGAAGAGGTGGTTGAGCTTCTCGCGCTTGGTCTTGAGGTAGCGCTCGTTATATTCGTTGGGTTCGATCTCGATTGGCACCCGCTCGGTGATCTCGAACCCGAAACCCCTCAGGCCGACCACCTTGGTCGGGTTGTTCGTTAGCAGCCGGATGCGCCTGAGGCCAAGGTCCTTGAGGATCTGTGCTCCTATCCCGTAGTCCCTCAGGTCCGCTGCAAGGCCGAGCCTCTGGTTGGCCTCCACGGTGTCGAGACCCTCGTCCTGGAGGTGGTAAGCCTTCATCTTGTTGAGGAGCCCTATTCCCCTGCCCTCCTGCTGCATGTAGATGATCACACCTTTCCCCTCTGCGGCCACGCGCTCCATCGCCGCCTCCAGCTGGTCTCCACAGTCGCAGCGCAGAGAATGGAGCGCGTCCCCCGTGAGGCAGGCGGAATGGACGCGCACCAGCACGTTCTCCTTGTCCTCCAGTCCGCCCATGAGAAGGGCTAGGTGCGTGAGATCGTCCATCTCGTTCTCGTAAGCCTTAAGCCTGAACTCGCCGAACGGCGTGGGAAGGCGGGTCTCGACGGCGCACTCGACCCGAGTCTCGCAGGTTTCGCCAAGCTCCCGAGTGGGCCCCTGGAGCATGGCCTCCTCGGTCACATGGGACTCAGAGCCATGCACGCCGTAACCCAAAGCGGCGGTTCGAATCACGCTCCCTCCCTTACTTCTTCGCGAACCGCTCTCTGCGCCGCACGGAACCCAATCTTCGAGTGCGTGCCGTCGCAGAACGGCTTGGTCATCGAGCCGCCACACCGGCACAATGCCACGGTCGCCCTCTCGGCGCGAAACTCGTTGCCCTCGGCGTCGACGAGCAATACCGGGCCCTTCACCAGGTACGGTCCGTTATCGAGCGCAGTGATCTTCGTTGGATAAGTCATGGTTATCCTCCTCGTTCTGTAGTTACCTTCGCCAGATCTGCGTTCCTTCAAGAGAGATACGTTTATCAAGCTCCCCTCCAGATCCATGGTCGCCTCAACGCGACTTATGCCTTTCGGCCCAGCTTCGTGAGCAGGCCGACGTTGGTGACCGCCGCAACCACGTGCATAGCAGCCAACGTCCTTGCAGATGATCCCGTAACGCCCGCCAAGGCGATCGGAAGGAACGAAAGAAGCAGACCGACGGTAGCGACGCCCCAGAAGATGCGGATCGGGCGCCGGGTGAACCGACCGATGACGGCGAATATGGCAGCCGCGCCAACAGCACCGCCCACACTGGCGCCCACGACCTGGCCAAACGTTACAACCCCGTCGGGTGGGATGACGACCGCACCAAAGAGGGACGACGCGATCGCGAGCACAAGCGTATTGGCGCTGGCCGACAAGACCGCAGCCAGCACGCCGACTCGCAACAGACGCCCCGCGGGGACCCGCCCCGACGCTACAGGATTAGGTGCCACAGATCCCATTTCTACCTCCTTAAAGGTCCTTGCCATTGCCTGCACAGCAGTCTACATGCCTTTTCTATATTATGTCAAGTATAAAATTGACATAATAGAATAATTTGGTTTACTTGCTATACTGAAAGTGGCCGGCGGAAGGAGTACCTCTTGGCTACGAACTGGGACGCGAAGTTCTTCGAAAGCACGCGGGGGCAGATCGTCACGCTGCTCAGACGGGCCAACCGCACTGTCGAGGACCTCGCTCGGGCGCTGGATCTCACGGACAACGGAGTCCGCGCACACCTTGCGGTACTCGAGCGCGACGGCATCGTGCGGCAGCGAGGTTCGGTTCGCCGCAGCAGCGGCGGCGGCAAGCCTGCTTACGTCTACGAGCTGACCCAGGAGGGTGAAGACCTGTTCCCGAAGGCTTACGAAGCTACACTTCGCCGGCTCCTGGATATTCTGTCCGACCAGCTTGGGCCTCAGGAATCGGAGGCACTCCTGAGGTCGGTGGGTCGTCGCCTGGCCGAAGAGCATTCCACGCGGGCGGATGGCGCGCACGCGCGGCTCGAGACGGCGGTCGAGGTGCTCAACGAGCTGGGTGGCCTCACCGAACTCGAGGAACGGGACGGTGCGGTAGTCATCCGTGGCTATAGCTGCCCACTGGCTGGCGTGACGCCGGACCACCCGGAGGTTTGCCGAATGGCCGAAGCCTTGGTAGCCGAGGTTGCGGGCGTGCCCGTCCACGAGCATTGCGACCGTGGCGAGAGACCTCGCTGCTGCTTTGAGATAGCGTCTGTCGGTGACACCGCGCAAACGTAACTGAGGCTGTCACAACGAGTAGCGGTACGGCAGAGATCCTGCGACCCCGGCAGTAGGCTATTACTTCAGACGATAGAACGCGCCTAGGATACCGCCGTAGACTAGGTGGGCCAGGATCACAGTGATCGGCGTACGCCGGCCGTAGTTGAGGGCCATGAAGCCTGGCGGTTCGAGTTGCCTGGTCGGCGTTGGACCGTCCTGCTCACTCGCCATCCGCGGGTGCATCGCGGGCAATGCCGGCATGGCGGCGACCAGCACGTAGAGCGCATGCACCAGGCCAATGGCTGCTCCCAGCCACCAGGTTGCCCGGCGCCAGCTCTCGAAGGCCGCGGCATAAACACTGGCGAAGATCCAGCCGTTCAAGAAGTGGACACCGAAGCCTATCAGTTTCGCCCGGTCCCGGTTTGGCGTGAACATGGTCCCCAGCATGAAAGGGAAATTTATCCGGCTGAGACCGAGCCTCTGGCTACCGGCCATCAAGGTCGTCAGGATTACCGTGCCTACAAACCCCCACAGCGAGACGCTGCGCTTGTTCATGTCAGATCCTCCGTTGGTATATCGTTCGATGGACGCTCAGCTGTCGCGGGTGCGTTCCCTTCACGGTATTCGCCGAGCGTGAGCGCCGCGTTGATGAGACCGATGTGTGTGAACGCCTGCGGGAAGTTCCCGAGGGCTGCACTGGTGTGGGGGTCTATCTCCTCGGCGAATAGGCCAACGTCGTTCGCGTAAGCGAGCAGTTGTTCGAAGGCCTGGGTGGCTCCTTCGACGTTGCCACCGCGGGTCACACATTCCACCGCCCAGAAGCTGCAGATGCCGAAAGCGCCTTCTCCGGGTGGGAGCCCGTCGTCGGTACCCGTCTCGTAGCGATAGACTAGCCCGTCGCGGGCGAGCTTCTCGTGGATGGAGGCGCAGGTGGAGCGCATCCGCGGGTGTGTACCTTCGATGTAGCCGTAGAGTGGTAGGGTCAGGAGACTCGCATCCATCTCTTCCCCATCGAAGGTGCGCGTGTAACTCCCTATCCGCTCGTTGTACCCATGAGCCTCGATCTCTTTCCGGATCTCGTCCCGCTCCTTGCGGAAGAGGTCGACCGAGACCTCCAGATACCCGGCTTCGTGCATCTCGATGAGGCGATCGAGCGCAACCCAGCACAATACTTTCGAGTGGGTGTTGTGGAATCGGCCGGAGCGTCCCTCCCAGATGCCCTCATCTGGTTCGCGCCAGCGTCTGCACACCGTGCGGCCCAGACCGTCGAGCATCCGGCTCGTGTCGCGGTCGAAGCGCCCGCCGCGGTCCAAGAAACGGGCGGCGCCGTTGATGACCTCCCCATAGACATCAAGCTGGAGCTGGCCCTGGGCGTCGTTGCCGATCCGCACCGGGCGAGACCCCGCGTAGCCTTCCAGATGCATCAACTCCCGTTCGGGCAGCCTCGCCTCGCCGAACACGTCGTAGAGTACGTGGAGCTCGGGCCAGGTCAGGCGTGTGGCGTGCAGCAGCCAGCCAATGTAGGCCTCTGCCTCCTCCCTGTAGCCAAGGGCGTAAAGAGCACGCAGAGTAAACGAGGCGTCGCGTAGCCAACAGTAGCGGTAATCCCAGTTCCTGACGCCGCCTATCGTCTCGGGGAGCGAGGTGGTCGGTGCCGCGACGAGAGCGCCTGACGGAGCGTAGGTCATCAGCTTCAATGCCAAAGCGCTGCGTACGACCGCGTCGCGGTAGGGTCCCTCGTAGGCACAACGGTCCGCCCACTCCTGCCACCAGCGAACCGTCCGCTCGATCCTTCCGCGCGCGGCCTCCCCC
>DATDKO010000183.1:0-11380 GCA_036519935.1 Rubrobacter sp.
GTCTCACCCCTCAGGTATTCTTTTGTAAGCGGAGGACGCCTATAAGGAGGGTATGGCTCGGTGGTCAACATCGTGACCGGGCCTTTGCCTCCACCTTCCCTGTAGGCTCGTGCCGTCGCCAGGCCTGCGGGACCGGCGCCGACGATCACCAGGTGTCCCTCATGGTTCACGCTGGGTCCTCGAAGAGATCCAGGCGGTAATCAGGCTCGACGATGGTCTTACTGTTGTGGAGCTGTGTGTGCCGCAGGAGTAGTTCGTGTACCTCGTCACCCTGCAGCGGGTAGGTTCTGGTCTCTCTGCGCCAGTGGACAGCGAGCAGGGCTCCTCCCAGGGCCAGCTCGCGTTCGAAGGCCCGTAGCGTCGCGAGCATCTCTTCCCTCGTGAAGTAGTACAGGATCTCCGAGGCGACGATCAGGTCGAACGGACCGTCTGGCATCTCTTCCGGGAGCGTGCGCCGCTCGACCACGACGTGCTTACGGCCCGAGAGCCGCTCGCGGGCCGCGACCACGGCTCGCTCCGACACGTCTACCGCAAGTAGCTCGTCGCAGCGGCCTGCGAGCATCTCTGTAAAGACGCCGATAGAAGCTCCCGCCTCCAGAGCCCTCTCGAACCGCCTTTCGCCCAGGACCTCCAGCGTCCGCCCGTATTTGTTGCGCTCGTATTCGCTCGTCTCGAAGTTCCAGGGATCATCTGACTCCGCGTAGAGCCCCTCGAAGTACTCGCGTCCGAGTCGCCCTTTCACGGTCGCCGGTCCGAGATGGCCCGCCTCCCGCGGCGTGTCAGGGCGGGCTCGAGGCGGTGCTGGAGAAGGAAGAGTTCGAGATCCCGCCTCGCGCGGTCCAGGGGGCCGGAGATGGCGAAGGGGTGGGCGCCGACAGCTCTGGCCGCCTCGTCGAGGATCTCTCGGCACGAGCGGGCCACGGACTCACGCAGCTCTGTCGAGATCCCCGGTAGAGACACAGGGTCCCCGTCGGCGCGGTCTTCGGCGTTCGAGAGCCAGCTGTCGATGGTGCCCCTGGCCGCGAGCATCCTTCCTGCTGCGAGGGAGACTACGTCATCGGGTTCTCTATCCCCGGCTTTGGCGGCCAGTACATCGAGCGCGGCGTCGACGGCCGTGTCGGAGATCCCGGCCCACGTAACGGCTGTTCGGATTGCGTCCCTGCTGAAGTATGGTTCCCTGAGGAGCTCGCCAGGTGCTCCCAGAACAGCGAGCACCGGCGTCCCTTCGAAGACGACGCGGTGGCTCTCCGAGGCCCGCATGCCCGCGGCCCTGAACCACGCCGTATCCACCTTTACGCCTTCGGAGAGGTCCACGTAAGCAAGGAGTGGTGGTCCCTGGGCGGGGCCACGGGCCAGCACGAGCGCGCGATCCAGGCCCGTGGCCCCCGAACAGAAGGTCTTGACACCGAAGAGCCTTGCTCCGCCCGCTTCTTGCACCAGCCGAGCCGGCTCTCCCTCGCCTGGAATCGGGTCGGCGCCCCACACTCCGAGGAGGAGTGTCCCCGCAGCGATGGCTTCCAGCTCCCTGGAGCGCAGAGGCTCTGGGGCCAGGAGCGAGACGCGTTCCACGCCGTTGAAGTGGCCATCGAGTATGCGGCCGACGGAGCCGTCGGCACCGGCAACCGCTCGTAGCACGCGCCATTCCTCCGCGAACGAGGCCCGGCGCCCCTGTCTCCCGATGGGGTCGGGAACGGGGATCGCGAGCATTCCCGTAGGCGCGAGCCGCACGAAGGGATCTTCCGGAAATGAGGGGTGCGCGTCCCTCCCTGACGCGCCTGCGGAGATCCTCGCAAGGATGGCCTCGAGGTCGTGGGGCCCTTCTGGAATGCCTTGTTCCTCTTTACCGATGCTGAATATGCTCATCGCGACAATACTTTAAAGGAGCAGACGACCCGTGCAAAGAGAAACCTCACACACCACGCACCCGTTCGTTACCGGCTACCCGGCCCGGAAGTCCGGGTTCCTGTCGGGCAGCGGATGCTGGAGCTCGCCCAACGTCGCTGGCTCCAGGCCATGAGATCTCAGCAGGGCGACGAGCGGTCCTATGAGATCCACGGTCCCTGAGCAAACGTCACGCGTAGCTCCAGGGCCGATTCCATCGTGCATCAGTACGATGGCACCGGGCGAGATCCTACCTCTTATGCGGGCGAGCATTTCCTCCGGCGCCCCTCCACGCCAGTCCTCCGTGTCAGCGGTCCAGCCGACGAGTCCGAGCCGGTGTTTGTTTGCCACCTCTTCGGTCGGCAGTGTGATGAGGCCCCACGGGCTTCTCCAGTACCGCACCGACCGCCCGAGCGCCAGGAGTCCTGACTCCACGTCTGCTTCGATCTCCCTGCGCGTCATGGCGTCGTGGCGGACATGCTCGCTGCAATGAAAGGCGACGTCGTGGCCCTTCTCCCGCATGCTGGATATGAGCGAAGGGTAACGTGTAGCCCGTGGCGCGACGACGAAGAACGTGGCCCGTGCCCCGGCATTAGCCAGGGCGTCCAATACAAGGGGAGTCCAGACGGGGTCGGGCCCGTCGTCGAAGGTGAGGGCCACGGGCGCAGGGGACCGGTAAACGGAGTGCATTACTCTAGTTGTTGCCCTCGCCTGGCCGGGCTGCGGGGTCGGAGCCTCGTTCGCCCTCTGGGTGGCGGCGGAGCGAGATGTTCAGCTCTTTGAGTTGCTCTTCCGAGACGGGCCCTGGAGCGTCCATCATCTCGTCGCGGGCGGCCTGCGTCTTGGGGAACGCCATCACCTCACGGATGTTCGGCTCGTCCGTGAGGACCATCACCAGGCGGTCCACCCCAGGTGCGATCCCACCGTGAGGCGGCGCGCCGTAGCGGAAGGCGGTGAGGATGGTTCCGAACCTCCTGTGTGCCTCCTCAGGTCCGATACCGATGACGTCGAAGACCTTCTGCTGCAGGTCGGGGTTGTGGATCCTCATACTCCCTGACGCGAGCTCGGTGCCGTTGGCTACGAGGTCGTAGAGCTGGCCGATGACTTGCAGAGGGTTAGAGTCGAGCAGGTCCAGATCCTCTTTGCGCGGCATGGTGAACATGTGGTGCATCGGCTCTATGCGCCCCTCGTCCTCGTTCCACTCGAAGAGCGGGAAGTCCGTCACCCAGCACATACCGAGAACGTCAGGGTCGGCGAGCCCGAGGCGGTCTCTAAAGTGGAGCCGCAGGCGGTTGAGGCTCTCGAAGACGACGGGATTCTTGTCCGCGACGAAGAACAACCAGTCGCCTTCTCCGGCTCCGAGCGTTTCGCGCAGAGTAGTCTGTTGCTTCTCGGAGAAAAACTTCGCAACGGGGCTCTTCAGGCCATCCGCCTGCACCAGAAAGTGGGCCAGGCCCCTCGCGCCTCCCGACGTTGCGACCGCGGTGAGCTCGTCGAGTTCCCTGCGGGTCAGGTCTCCCAGCCCTCCGACGGCGATGCCGCGCACCGAGCCTCCCGATTCCACGGCCCCCTTGAAGACCTTGAACTCCGAATCTGCGGCTAGCTGCGATATGTCGTGGAGCTCCAGGCCGAAGCGGATGTCCGGCTTATCCGTACCGAAGCGGTCCATCGCCTCAGCGTAGGTAAGGCGGGGGAAGGGTTTGGCGAGGAGTCGCTTCTGCGTAAGCTGCTCGACGATCTCGGAGTAGAGGCCTTCGATGAGATCCAGGATCTCGTCCTGCGTCGTGTAGCTCATCTCCAGGTCGAGCTGCGTGTGTTCGGGCTGGCGATCGACGCGCTGGTCCTCGTCGCGCAGAGCGCGGGCTATCTGGAAGTAGCGTTCGAAGCCAGCCACCATCAGGAGCTGCTTGAATTGCTGCGGGGACTGCGGGAGCGCGTAGAACTGCCCTGGATAGAGGCGGGCAGGGACCAGGTAGTCCCTTGCGCCCTCCGGTGTAGAGGCCGTGAGGAGCGGGGTCTCGATCTCGACGAAGCCCCGATCGTCGAGATAGTCGCGCATGTGCTTGACAACGCGATAACGCAGCAAGATCTTGTCGCGCATCTTCTCCCTGCGCAGGTCGAGGTAGCGGTACTTCAGGCGCAGCGTCTCGTCAACGGGCCTGTCGCGTTCGATCTCGAAAGGCGGTGTCTCAGAGGGGTTCAGAATTTCGAGCCCTGTAGCCTCGACCTCTATCGTTCCTGTCGGCAGATCAGGGTTCTCGTTGCCCTCGGGCCGGCGCACCACCTCGCCCTCTACGGAGATGGACCACTCGGGCCTGAGTTGCTCGGCCGAGGTGAAGATCCCGTCCCGTTCAGGGTGGAATGTGACCTGTGTAATGCCCCAGCGGTCGCGCAGGTCTATGAAGATCAGACCTCCGTGGTCCCTACGCCTGTGTACCCAGCCTGCGAGCCTGACTCTCTCCCCGGCGTCGTCCATGCGTAGCTCACCTGCGCTGTGGGTCCTGTACGGGTTGCTCTGGTAATGAAGGTGCAATTTCGTTCTCCTAGCGGTTGTTTGCGGGCTGGTTCACGAATGTTAGCCGAAAACTCTGTGGACCGAGGCCGATGGTCTATCGGGACGCGCATTGCGGTGTTTTTCCTACCGTGCTAAGTTAGCGGGAATCGAATCGGAGGCCGTGGATTGCGCCGGATCTCCGCAGAGCTGTAGGGGAGAGGTCTATCCGAGGTAAGGGCAAGGGAGGGGCACATGCCGGGAGAGTAGTATATCTGCTGGCGCTCATAGTGGGCTGCCTGTCTGTGTTCGCGGGATGCGGAAGCGATGAGAGCCAGGCCCCTGTAACGCCAACCCAGAGTCCCGAGACGACGACCCCAGCGGGTACCCCTTCCAGCAACGTCGTGGTGGGGGCCGGACAGGCCGAGAGCTTGCAGGACGAGCCCTTCAAGCTCAACACGAGCCAACCCGTGCCGCCCAACTTCGAGGAAGCCTACGGGCGGAGGGCCAGGCTCGTGGTCCAATTCTACAAGCTGGACCAGGACTCGCTCTCCTATCCACAGGGTCTCTCCGTGGACCGCAAGGTCAACAAGTCCATGATGCGCCTGAGCACCAAGTATCCGACCCTCGAGTTCTTCTCCTTCAGCATCGCGAACCCCGGGCCCGTCGGCGACGAGCAGAGCCTGCAGCCTGGCGAGTACGGTACGCTGGCCGCGCAGCTTGGTGTCGGGATCACGCCGTTCATCGCGATGCTCGCGCCGAGTGGCGATGAGTATGTGATCACCAACCTCTTCGAAGGATATGTGCCAAGGCCCGTGTTGAGCCAGGCGCTCTTCGATCTCGCGGCGGTACAGGTCGAGGACAACACGAGCGATGTCAACGTGACCCTGGAACAGGTCCAAACGACCGAAGAAGGCGGCGGAATAGAGTACTTCACCGTGCAAAACCGTGGGACCAAGTCTGTGAACCTGCAGGGTTTTACCCTGCGGGTCCTCGACCCCGAGACCGCGCAGGTAACACCTGGCGCGCCAGGCGTCACGATCGACAGCGACATTAGAGTAGAGCCGGGTCAGAACGTCTCCATCGGCCGCGTGCCTGATATAGTGGACGATAACGGCAAGCGCGTGGCAGGCACGTTCGAAGGCGGCACTTCGCTAGATCTGGCGCCAGGAGACCAGATCGCGCTCCTCGATCCTGGTGGCGCTGTCGCCTCCACCATCACCGTCTGAGCGAAAAGGGCTCTACGGCTGACATTTCGGCCCGTTAGGATAAACTAGACTCGATCATGACCGAGTCTGTTTACCTGGACAATGCCGCCACCACGCCGCTCGATCCGCGAGTTCTGGAATCGATGCTTGGGCACCTTGGCGGCCGGCGCGGCAATCCTTCTTCGCGGCACGCATTCGGAGGCTCGGCGCGTGAGGGGGTTGAGGAGGCCCGAGATTCTGTAGCCTCCCTGATCGGGGCTTTACCAGGGGAGATCGTGTTTACCAGCGGAGGAACCGAATCCGATAACCTGGCCGTCCTCGGCCTGGCGAGATCCGCCGGCTCCGAAAAGCGGCACGCGGTAGTCTCTTGCGTCGAGCACGCGGCGGTGCGGAAGGCCGCGAGACGCCTGCAGTCCGAGGGTTTCGAGGTGTCCTGGATCGGGGTTGACGCTAAAGGCCTCATCGACCCAGAGGAGTTCGCCGCCTCGCTGCGCCCCGACACCGCGCTGGCCGCCGTCGTATGGGCGAATAACGAGGTTGGCACCGTCGAGCCTGTGCCCGAGCTCGCCGAGATCTGCGCGGCGAAGGATATCCCTTTCCACGCCGACGCCGTCCAGGCTGTCGGCAGGGTCCCTATCGACGTCTCGGAGACACAGGTCTCGACGCTGGCACTCTCGGGGCATAAGCTCTACGGTCCTCAGGGCGTCGGCGCCCTCTACGTGCGTGAGGGCGTCTCGCTCGAACCAATCATCTACGGCGGAGGGCAGGAGAGGGGGCTGAGGAGCGGCACCCAGAACGTCGCAGGGATCGCCGGACTTGGCACGGCTGCGAGGCTGGCCCGCGAGGAGATGGACGACCGCGTCGCGCACGAAAGGACGTTACGCGACCGCGTCATGGCCGGAATAGAGGCCTTACCAGATGTGTTTGTAAACGGGCATCGCGAGCGGCGGTTGTCCAACAACGTCCACCTCACGGTATCCGGCGTAGAGGCTGAGAGCCTGGTCCTCTTCCTCGATTCGCTCGGCTACGCTATAGGGAGTGGCTCGGCCTGTTCCTCAGGCGGGCACAAGGCTTCACCGGTCCTGCTCGCGATGGGCCTGCCCGAGCGAGACGCGTTCTCCGTCGTCAGGATCACGGTCGGCAAAGATAACACTCCAGAAGAGGTCGATGGTTTACTTGGGGCGTTCTCGACCGCGGTGGCGCAACTACGAGAAATCTCCCCGCTCTACGCGGGTTGAAGGCGGGTTACACATGTCCGATCGTTACAGACCGCAGGTCGTAGACCACCTCGTCCGGCCGCGCAACGCTGGTGAGATATCCGATCCTTCTGGCAGGGGAGAGTCTGGCGACGCCGCGTGCGGCGACGTCGCCTGCTTTACGGTCGGGATATCGGACAACGTCCTGGAACATGTTCGTTATAAGGTCTACGGCTGTGCGGCGTGCATCGCCGCCGGCTCAGCCCTCGCTGAACTGGTCGAAGGCAAGCACCTCCTCGATGCCGCCCGCGTTTCGAAGGTCGGCCTGGAGGACGCGCTTGGCGGACCCCTCCCCGCCGGCAAGGAGCACGCGCTCACGCTCGTCCTAGACGCATTGCACAAGGCCTTCGAGGACCACTGGAACCGTAAGGCGGGCGAGATGCTATTCGACGCGCACAGAGGGCGGGGAGCCGGCGGCAGGAGCGTTGTGGCCGCGATGAGCGGGGGCGTAGACTCGGCGGTCACGGCCCTGCTTCTCAAAGATGCTGGCTATGACGTCGCAACCGTGACGTTCCGGCTGCACGACGGCGAGAGGGGCAGCCGCTCGTGCTGCTCGCCGGACACGGTACTCTTCGCCCGCGACACGGCGCACAGGATGGGACTGCCGCACTTCACGCTCAACCTCAAGGAGCTCTTCGACAGGCGCGTCATGCAGGACTTCGTGGGCTCCTACAGCGAAGGCAAGACGCCCAACCCATGCGTCGCCTGCAACGCACACGTCAAATTCCACGCGTCGTCGTTCCTCGCTGACGAGCTGGGATTCCACCACGTCGCGACGGGGCACTACGCCAGGGTCGAGGAAGGCCCTACTCTTGCGCGCCCCGTGGACGAGAACAAGGATCAGACCTACGTCCTCTGGCCCGTGCCGCAGGATCTCCTGTCGCGTACGATCTTCCCCCTTGGCGAGTACCGGAAGACGGACGTCCGCGCCATCGCCGAGGAGCGGGGCCTCGCCGTCGCCTACACCCCGGAGAGCCAGGATATCTGCTTTATCCCCGATGGGGACTACCGCAGTTTTGTCCGCAAGAAGGTGGCTGCGAAGCCAGGTGACGTCGTCGACGACGAAGGGCGGGTTCTTGGCCGTCACGCCGGCGTTGTAGATTTTACGGTCGGACAGCGGCGCGGAATAGGCGTTTCGGCCCCGACGCCGCTGTACGTCAGCGAGGTAAGACCGCGTTCCGGGCAGGTAGTCGTAGGCCGCAGGCAGGACCTCGAGGTGCGCGAGGTCAGGGTGAGGGATCTCAACTGGTTCCTCGACCCCGAGCAGGCCGCTTGCGTACAGGTTCGCTACAACGGCTCGCCGGTCCCTTGCACGATCGATGAGTCTGCTGATGGAGGGTGGGTAGCCTACCTCCATGAGCCGGTTATAGGTGTTGCGCCGGGCCAGTCCGCTGTGTTCTATACGGGGGACGGGGAGCGGGTAGTCGGGGGCGGAGTCGTTGCGCGCAGAAGCTCTTGAGAGCGGTACCTTTTGCGTGCAATCATAGCTATAATCCGGGTTTCCAGGGACTCTGGACGGAGGTGCTGTAGAGTTTGGAATTATTCGTAGAGCTGATGAAAGGGTTGCTCTTCGCGGGGATAGCCGTCGCGTTCTTCGTCCTCGCGTGGATGTTCTTGAGGCTGGCGAGGATCTTCTCGACCACCGAGCAGACGATCAAGGACGTCTCCGGGCAGGTAGTTCCGCTTCTCGGGAAGACGCACATCACGGTGGACAACATAAACAGCCAGCTCACGCAGCTCGACGAGGCAGTCGGTGACGTCGCAGGCATGACGGGCGAGCTCGACCAGACCACAGCCGTGATCACACGCGGCGTAAGGGGTGGTGTGATCAAGGTCTCCTCTGCGACTGCGGGTATCTCGCGCGGGGTCAGCACCTTCCTCGGCGGCGAAAAACGTCCTGAGAAGGAGGAGTAGCGGTGGCGAGTTGGGGTAGGGTCGTGGCCGGCGTCGTGATCGGGGTGGCAGGCACCATCTACGCAACGAACGAAGACGTACGCAAGAACCTGCCTAAAGCGGCGCGAGATCTCCCCGACAACGTCCGTCGCCGCTACAGGAGCGCGGTAGCCGCGGCACGCGAGGCCTCCGCGAGGCGGCGGGAGGAGATCCTGCACGACCTGGAGGAACACGGCGGCGGGAACCACGCCGCGCGCGGGGTGAAGGCCGATGACGGGAACGCCCCGATGAACGCATCGGACGAAGATACATCGACAGATAAGCCCGAGCAACGCTAAGGAAGGTATTGACTTGACCGAAGATCATCCCCAGGAGTACGCTTACCTGAGGCTCCCGCCCCACGAAGAGTTGCGTTCCTGTGTCGGCCTCGTGCTGGCAGGGATGGCGGCACGGGCCAGGGTAGGAGTGGGAGGATTGGAGGAGGCCGTGGAAGTTCTTGAGGGCTTTCACGCCGATGACGCTCCAACCCGCTTTCGCTTCTCCCTGGCCGGGGATGGGGTTCTCGCCGAGGTCGAAGAGCCGGCCACCGGGGGGAACACGGAGACAACCTGGCGCACCGTAGTCGAGCTGGTCTCGTGAGCCGGCGCTATCGCAGACCGGACAAAGCGCGCACGCGGCGCCTGCTCGTGCGCTATCACAAGCACGGTGACCAGAACGCCCGCGAGCGGGTCATCCAGGAGCAACTTCCCCTGGCCGAGTTTCTGGCCCGCAAGTTCGCGGGCCGCGGCGAGCCCCTGGACGATCTGACCCAGGTCGCCTCCGTCGGCCTGATCAAGGCGGTGGACCGCTTCGATGTAGACAGGAAAATCGAGTTCTCTACCTACGCGACCCCGAACATCCTAGGCGAGATCAAACGCTACTTCCGCGACAAGGGTTGGGCGATGCGGGTCCCTCGCGGCCTGCAGGAGCTCCGCCAGTCGGCGAAGGAAGCAATCCGCAATGAGACCGTCAAGACGGGACGGTCGCCCACCCTGCAGGAGCTCGCCGAGAAGCTCGATACCGACATCGAGGGTGTGGCGGAGGCGCTGACCCTCGGGCGGGCTTACAACACGGCCAGCCTCGACGCGCCCGTGAGCCAGGACGAGCCTGACGGGGACACGATCATGGACTTCCAGGCTGACGATGAGTCCCCGATAGAAGGGTTGGAGGACAAGATCCTGCTCCAGGAGGCTATGGAGGGCCTCAAGGGCCAGCAGCAGGAAATCCTGAAGCTCCGCTTCAACGAGGGCAAGACGCAGACCGAGATCGCAGACCACATAGGCGTCAGCCAGATGCACGTCTCCCGCCTGCTCAGGCGCGCACTGGAGGACCTGCGGGTCGAACTGGAGTACCTGGAACATAAGCGTGAGATCAGCAAGTTGTCCCCGGATGGGGCGCATGCAGAGTAGCGAGATACGACGCCGGTTCCTGGACTTTTTCGGTGAGCGGGGCCACAGGCTCTACCCGAGCGCGTCCCTGATCCCCCACAACGACCCTACGGTGCTCCTGACCACGGGTGGGGTCCAACAATTCATCCCCTATTTTCTCGGCCAGGAGAAGCCGCCTTCCACGAGGGCGATGAGCGTGCAGAAGTGCTTCCGTACCCCCGACATCGAGGACGTCGGAGACTGGCATCATCTCACCTTCTTCGAGATGCTTGGGAACTTCTCGTTCGGGGACTACTTCAAGAAGGAAGCCATAGAATGGGCCTGGGCGTTTCTGACGGAGGAGCTCGGCATCGAGCCGGAGCGCCTGTGGATAACGATCTTCGAGGGCGACGAAGACGCCCCCGAGGACGTCGAGGCAAAGGAATATTGGATGGGCGTCGGCGTGCCCGAAGAGAGGATCTTCGGCCTCCCCAAGAGCGAGAACTGGTGGGGACCACCAGGAGAGACCGGGCCGTGTGGGCCGTGCTCGGAGATCTACTACGACCACGGTGAGGAGTTGGCCAAGGGCGACCCTGCCGAGGACCCGAAGTACGGTCCCGGCGGCGACGAGGGAGATCCGCGCTTCCTCGAGATCTGGAACCTCGTCTTCAACCAGTATGAGCAATTGAAAGACAGGTCCTTCGTGCCCTTGAGCAAGACTGGTATCGACACCGGCATGGGTTTGGAGCGGATCACCGCAGCGGTACAGAATGTTCTCTACGTCTACGACACTGACCTCTACGCACCCATCTTCGAAAAGGCAAACGAGTACACGGGCGTTTCCTTGGGTGACTCCGAAGCCACAGACCGCGCGCTACGCATCGTCGCCGACCACGCACGTGGCATGGCCTTCCTCATCGCCGACGGCGTCAGGCCGGGGAACCAGCGCAGAGAGTACGTACTTCGCCGCATAATACGAAGAGCGATGTTGCAGGCATATTCGCGCCTCGGCATGAGCCCTGGCCAGCTCGCCGGGCTGGCTGAGGTAGTGGTCGACTACATGGGCGACTTCTACGGGGAGTTGCGGTCTGCGCGTGAGGACATACGCCGCATCGTCACCGGCGAGGCTACGAGGTTCGTCGAGATCTACGAGTCGGGGATGTCGCTTCTGGCTTCCGAGATAGAGCGGATGCGGGGCGGGCACTTCCCTGGTGACGTGGCCTTCATGTTGCACGACACGTACGG
>DATDKO010000184.1:0-6324 GCA_036519935.1 Rubrobacter sp.
GCCGCAGCCGAACCCTGCTGTTACCGAGACCCTAACACCCCGACCGTCAGACGTTGTTAAGTGCCGTCGAATGTTGCGTTAAGGCTCGTAGAGCACCGGAAGTAGCCACACTGCTGGATGCCCACATCGTCGGGTATTATGCGCCAGCCCAGCGGGTACATCCGAGGGCGTGCTTAGTTAGGCGGTTGGGGTGGGGCAAAGCGAAGGGCCGGAGCCCTGTAGACTGAGGCTACGACCCTATGAGAGAAGCCGGTGCGCCGATCACGAGGGCGACACATGAAGCGTTGAGCAAAGCATTGAGAAGTGTGCGCGACCCACCGGGGGTAGTCATGCTCTCACCACCAAGAGTCCCGCGCAACCCTTCGAGGGCGCAAGGCGAAGGGCCGCGCCAAGGAGGATAGTAAAAAAGCGCGGCCAGAGTAGTGAGGAGGTCCGGGTGCGAAACCAAATGGGAAAGGAGTCTGCCCGGCCTCAGGCGCTACTGTACGTCGTGCCCAAGGTCTGTGCATCTGCCATATGGCCATTTTTGAAGACTTCGCCCCACCCCGCTACGGTAGAGTCTCTGGAGGGCGTACGGAGGCCGTGGTGGCGTAGGGTGCTCGGAAGATGAGCGACAAGGCCTTGCGGATGTTAAAGCACATGCGAAGGCAAATCGTTGGGCAACCCGCCCCATACGTGGAGGTGCGTAGAGCAGCAATCAGCATAGGTGTGGACCCTGGCGGGAGCGAATGCGGTGGCCTGGTCGATGAACTGTTACAGGTCGGATACCTCCAACCCTACCCCAGCCCTAGCCTTACCGCGCACGGGCTGTACCGACTTACTGATTCGGGCATATCCGCGGCTGACGAGGCAGATAGCCCCACTCCGCTACGGTAGAGTCTCTGGAGGGCGTAAGGATGCCCTGGTGGCGTAGGATTATCGGCGGCTAGGTAATGGTTACAGGAGGGGGTACTCATGGCGGTATTGGTCGGCCACAAGGGGATCAGTGGTGCTGGCGTCTACTGGCAGATCACGCAGCCGGACGATCCCGACGTGCTCACGATGGTATTCCCCGAACAGGTTGCCACAGACGCAGCCGTACCCGATGTTTCACTCCCCGAGGTAGTCGGACAGGAAGCCTGGACTCTTGACTTCGACGCCGTGAGAGCACACTTGGAGTCGCAGTCTTCCTCCCACTTTCCTGCCTGGGCCCGTGGCCAGGTGGGCGCAACGCCCACCGAGGTGGGACCACCAGTGCGCTTCGACATTACGCCGGAGATGATCGGGTAGGCCCCGCAGCAATTCAGTAACCTGCATAAGTATCCAACGTGTGGATAACCCGGAGCAAGATGCCTGAATGCTCGCCACAGCGTCCCCGATCAGGGCCAGATATTCACCATAAGCGGATACTTATGCGACCGGTTGCAGCATGCGTTGCAGCGTACTTGACAGAAAAAGAGTTCTACGAAGTTCGTGGCCAAGCTTGTAACCTCGCATAGCCCCTGTCCAATCCCAGATTAATACCGACCGCCCTGAGCGTGGATAGGGCCGGCCAAAGCGCTAAGGTCGTTTCCTCACAGCCAGCGTCGCACCAGCATGTACATCACCAATACCACCGACACGGCTACGGTTGACCCCAGCACCGCCAACAAGACGAATGGCATAGCACCTCACACTCCTTTCGTTGCTTCGAGAAAGACCTTTGCACCATTGCTTTGTAGCCTACGCTGCAGGAGAGTGCATACCCCAAACAACGTGTCTTTAGAACTAGAAAAGGCCACTTGCGGGTAACACAAGGAAGAACGCCGGACGGAGATCATGGGGGAGCCCACCGTCCGACGTGTTGTATGTGGAATGTCTCTTTCCCAACAGGGGGAGTGCCTAAACACAGTTGCTACTGCCTAGGACTCCGGCATGGCGAACTTCGGAGAACTCCGTAAAACGGAAGTTGAACTTCGGAGAATTCCACTTCTAGGACGTTGGGTGAATAAGCCTTCGGTAGGGAGCGCAAGAGTTCAGGCCGCCATCTCTCACGACGTGCGGATGCGTATCCACTCTCCGATCATTTTGACCGCTGCGTCGGCTTCGGGCATCACACCGCAGTAGATCGGGAAGACATGCTGCATGTGGGCCCCGATGTACAGCGTCACGTCTACACCCGCCATCCCGGCGGAGCGCGCCAGCCGTACCGAGTCGTCGAGCAGCGCCTCGTCGCCCCCGACGACGATCAGGAGGGGCGGCAGACCGGAGAGGTCCGCGTAAAGCGGGGAGGCTAGCGGCGTGCGAGGGTCGGCCCCGTGGAGGTACTGGCCGGCCATGCGCTGCAGGCTGACCTTGGTCGCCGTGAGGTCCGCGGTGGCATTCGTCTCGAGCGTCTCTCCGGTGCAGGCTAGGTCCACCCAAGGCAATATGGTAATTCCGCCCGCGGGGAGGGGCGAGCCATCCTCACGCAGCTTGAGCATCGTGGCGACCGCCAGGCCGCCGGCGCTCGAATCACCAGCTACGACGACCCGCTCCGGACGGTGCCCTTCTTTTAGCAGCCACCGAAAGTCGGCCGTCGCGTCCTCTACGGCAGAAGGGAAAGGACGCTCCGGGGCAAGGTGGTAGCGGGGGACGAGCGCACGGGCCCTGGAAGCGTTGGCGAGGTGACCGGCGAACTTGCGCCGCGAGTGCGGTGAGGAGATGACATAGCCACCCCCATAGAGGTACATGATTGCCGACTCGCCGTCCCAGGAGCGCGGCGTGGCCCACAGGCCGTCCACGGTGTAGGCCTCTTCGTAGGAGACGCCCTCGGGCTCGGAACTCATATCCTCGGCGTGCTCCCCCGCCGCTCGTTGGTGGGGAAGATCCATGTCCACGGCCTTTGGGCTGTTGCGCAGGATCTCGTTGAGCTTGAGGGCTTCTCGACTCACCATTATCTGTTCGGTGCCTCCATTCCGACTCGCCAAGAGAATCGACGAGCTATTCCTTTCCCCGGCTACGAGCATGATGCCACCTACAGAGGCTCGGTGTGAACTTCCGAGAACTCCGTCAACGCGAAGTTCGCAGAATTCCCCTTCTAAGACGTTGGGTGAATAGCGTAGGATGCCCGCACAGTGTCCTCGGGGAAAGGACAGGGGTTCCACGATGGAGGTGATGCCTAGATGGCCACGGTAGATGATCTTGACCAAGTACTCGAGCGATATCACCTCGCGCTAGGGGAGATAGTCAGAGGGGACCCCGAGCCCCTGAAGATGCTGTACTCCCATCGAGAAGAGGTGAGTCTCGCCAACCCCTTTTTCCCTCCCGTAAGTGGATGGGATAAGGCCGCGCGGAATATCGAGCGTGCCGCATCGCGCTACAGGGATGGCGAGATCGTCGGCTTCGAGCCGGTGGCCAAGTACGTGAGCTCTGAGCTTGCCTGCGTCGTGGAGGTGGAGCGCTACAGGGCCAAGGTTGGCGGGAGGGAGGATATCTCTCCCATGGCCCTTCGCGTCACGAGCATCCTCAGGCCCGAAGAGGGCACCTGGAAGGTGGTGCATCGGCACGCGGACCCGATAACCACCCCTCGGCCAGCAGAGTCGGTGATACAGGAGTAGATCTACTCTTAGTCGAACTTCCTAGAACTCCGTCAATGCGAAGTTCGCGACGGCGTGAAAGTCTGCATCGCTCCACCCCGATAGCCAGGGCCGCCGGCAAGGTAGTCATATACTGGTAGGGATTATGTTTCTTGTGTACGGCCCGAGCCTGCAAATCTGTACGTAAGAAACACCCTGCAGCATAGGACCGGGGCAAAGCGAAGGGCCACGCCAGATGCGAAGGAGAATGGAGCACGGTCGCCGGGATTTCATATGGCCCAAGATGGCCAGGAAGCTCGCCGACGCACTCGGGGTTGATCCTGAGGAACTCCGCTCCTAGCTCTGCGTGTTCTCCTCCAGCGCCCTCTCGACCTCGTCCGCGACCTCCGGCGCGCGCGCCCCATCCCCTAAGACTACGGCTGCCACGGCCGCGCACAGTGGTTTTTTGTGCCGGGCTGGGTTTTTCCGGTAGACCTTGAGCTGCGTAACTAGCCAGTCGGGCGGGTCGGCGAAGAGGCCAGGTACGGTACTCGTGTCGGGGGTGGGCTTAGCGGACTTCTCCTTAATAGGGCGGGTCCGCAAGTCCACCAGCTGCACCTGCTCCATCTGTCCCCGGATCTCTCCGGTAGTCTCGACCCGTCCCGCCTTCTTGAGTGCGTTGATTTTGTTCTTGACCGTGCTGCGGGCAAGTCCGGTCGCCTCGACGAGCGCGTCCGGATAGGCTGAGCCGTCTTCGAGTGCGGCGACGACCCGGTCCTCTGCGTTCAGCGTGGCCTCCTGAGCGCGGTCAGCGGGCGTGAGATCCCGCGTCGAGGTGACGATCATCTCGTCCGAGAACGACAGGGACACGTCAAAAGGTTCAACCAGTGCAGCGAAATTTGTCTTCTTGTGACGGAGGCGGACGTTAAACGCTTGGTGTGAGTTATGAGATCACCATCCGAGCAAGTCAGCAAAGGCCAGCCGGGGGCGACCGAGTTGCTCATTAAGCCAGATGCAGAAGATTCTCCTATGATCGTCAAGCCCACATTCCGCACCCTTTTCCGGGTTCTTGAGTATTTTCTTCGCGACGCGAGCGCTGTGGATGATTTACCTGCAAAAGAGAGTGTTCGATTACCACGAATGCTCGGTTTGACTCGCATGGGGCGCCAGTTTGGGAGACGCAGTAATCCGTCGATACAGCGCTCTTGTCGATGGAGCACTTCTCAAAGTACGCTCCGATAACCCGCAAATGCCCAAATACTGCAATAACACGTTGCAAGCAGCTACAAGTAATTGCGCTTGTGCTCTTTTGTGGGTGCGGAATGTGGGTCAAGGCGCGGAAACGGACGGTAGCGGAGACAATGGCTTTACGAGGATTCGGTAGAGTTCGCGAGCTATGTATCGCTTCAAACATCGGATAATCTCGCGCTTGGACTTGCCCTCGGCGGTGCGTTTTGCGACGTAGGCCTTGGTGCGCTCATCGCGTCCCATGCGCCCGAGGGCGATCACGTACAGGGCCCGGTTAGCGTCGCGATTGCCCCGAATATTCAAGCGGTGACGGATGGTCTTGCCCGAGGAGGCAGGTATGGGGGCCACTCCGCAGAGGTTAGCGAAGGCGGCCTCACTGTTCAGACGCTCGGGGTTGTCGCCCACCGTGATCAGCAGCGAGGCCGCGGTGTCGGTGCTGAGCCCGTCAACGGCCATCAACTCGGGGGCGGCTTCGGCCACCAGCCGATCGAGTTGCTCGTCGAGCTCATGGATCTCCTCACAGAGGTGCTGGTAGCGACGAGCGACCGAACGCAGTGAGAGCTTGGTAGCTGCCATCACGCTATGGGGGTTTTCTCCAAGCCTAAAGCGCGACGCTCGGCAGACCAGCCTGGCTGTACTCAGATCGCGCAGCTGGGCCCTCAACTCTTCCGGAGCGCTCACCAGCAGGGCCTTCATCTGGTTAGCTGCCTGGGTAGGGGCCTTTACCGCCGAGCGGCGAGTGGCGCGCAGGGCGCGGATCATCTCCACCTGGCCGTGGGCGTCCTTGGGCTTGCCTGTTGCGGTACCTGCCAGGACTGCGCGGGCCGCTGCCTCGGCATCTATAGGATCGGAGTTGCCGGAGCGGTACTCGGAGCGGTACTGATCGCGCCTCTTGGGGCGGATCACCTCGCGGGTCGGTATACCCTCGGCTTTCAGCAATCGAGCGAGTCCGGCCCCGAAGGAGCCCGTCCCCTCGACCCCGACCTGCTCTATGATGCCCAGCTCTCTGGCCCATCCGAGTAGCTCGCGGTATCCCGCTGTATTCGTAGGTACGCTCAAGGTCCCCAGGTGCCTGCCAAGCCCGTCGAGGGCAGCGGCGACATGGGTATCCTTGTGAGTATCCACGCCCAAGGTGATCTTCGTTTCTACGCTCATACGGTCGGCTATCTGCACGTCTATTTTCTCCCAGAGATCGAAGGGCAACAGCTTGTACGCTCGCCGGAGAACCGAGACAAGGCGGACACAACTGCGACCAGACCTTCCTTGTGGAAAGCACTCTCCTATAAAGTCACGCTTGGCTCGGTGCGGCGCTAAGCGGCGACCTCCGGTCCGGACGACGAATCTTCTGAAAGGCACTCTCATTTGGCCCTTGTGCAGCTGGGTCAGACCGGCCGGAGATCGTCGCTATTCACATTCTCGCAGTTGTGCCGGTGGGCGTGTGCGGTCGGGGCGTACTCCGTCTGGGGTGTGTTGGGGTCGTCGTAGTAGGGCTTGACTATCGGATCATTGAGGGACGTGCCCGCCGTGCGGCACTGGCCCTTGAACTGACCCACGCTACCCG
>DATDKO010000185.1:0-4854 GCA_036519935.1 Rubrobacter sp.
CCGTGCCACGAGGCGGCTCCAGCGGCCCACGTAGGGTTCGTAGGCGGAGCCGCTGTCCCACGCGTCCGTTCTGTTGAGGTGCCCCGCTTGCTCATCCATGTTGTTGCCCCTAATCTACAGCACCTCCTACCCCCAATGATGGAACGCTGTGGCGTCCCCGCAATGCTTGCCGCTATTCACCCGAGGGCGTGGAAGGGGCATTCTGCGAACTTCGCCTTGACGGCGTTCTCCGAAGTTCGGCACGGCCCAGGTCCGCTACCAATCGGGTCGTACTGTGCCGCTCAGCCGGGGTACGAGCCCGCTGGTTGCCTCACGGTGACGGTAAGGCGGTTCCAGAAGTTGATCAGGGCGATCTCAATGATCAAGGCAGAGAGGGTCGGCTCGTCGTAGTGCCGGGCGGCCTCCTCCCAGACCTCGTCGGGCACCGGATCCGGCCGGTCACTGAGCCGGGTGGCGGCCTCGGTGAGCGCCAGCGCGGCGCGCTCGGCTTCGGTGAAGTAGGGCGCCTCCCGCCAAGCCGTCACCGCGAAGAGGCGCTCGTCCGTTTCGCCCGCCTTCTTGAGGTCGCGGGCGTGCATGTCGACGCAGTAGCTGCAGCCGTTGATCTGGGCCGCGCGCAGATGGACGAGATCGGCCGTCCGCGGCGACAAGCCGACCTCTCTCGCGGACTTCGCCAGCTCCAGCAGGGGTTGCAGGGCACCGGGGACGACCATCACCGGGTTGTTCATCCGTCCTTGCACGACTGATGCTTGCATATGATTCCTTTCCTCCGTTCGTGTCTTTGCTTAACCGTTTGCATTCCGCTTCAGGCCGATCTCCTCGTCACATCGGCCGGGTTCCATTGGTCTTTACTATGATGACCCGACGCGACGGAGGAATGTGACAGATGGACGAACGCGACTGGCTTGCGAACCGTTTCGAGGAACATCGCCCCCGCCTGAGGGCGGTGGCCTACCGGATGCTCGGATCGCCAAGCGAGGCGGACGACGCCGTGCAGGAGGCCTGGCTCCGCCTCGACCGCTCCAGCTCTGGCGGCATCGAGAACCTGGGCGGGTGGCTTACCACGGTCGTCGGGCGGGTGTGCCTGAACATGCTGCGCTCGCGCGGGTCGCGACGCGAGCAGTTCCTCAGCGAGCCGTTGGGCGAAACCTCGGGCGCCCGAATGCCCGACCCTATCGTGGACCGCGAGGACGGGATCGACCCCGAGCACCAAGCGCTGCTGGCCGACGGGATAGGCCTCGCGATGCTCGTGGTACTCGAAACGCTCTCTCCCGCCGAGCGGATCGCGTTCGTTTTGCACGACACGTTCGGGGTGCCCTTCGAGGAGATCGCACCCATCGTGGGGCGCTCCCCGGCCGCGGCTAGGCAGCTCGCCAGCCGCGCGAGGCGCAGAGTGCGGGGGACAGCCACGGTACCCGCCGCCGACCCCTCCCGTCAGTGGGAGGTCGTCGACGCGTTCCTCGCCGCCTCGCGAGACGGCGACCTCGGGGCGCTGCTCGCGGTGCTAGACCCTGACGTCGTGCTCCGGGCAGACCCCGGTGCCGCAGGCGTGTCGAGGGAGGTCCGCGGCGCGCACGCGGTGGCCGAGCAGGCGCGCGCCTTCTCGCGGCTTGGCCGGTTCTCGCGTCGGGCGCTAGTGAACGGGGTCGCGGGGATAGTCTCGCGGGCCCCGGGCGGCCCGACGTTCTCGGTCATGGGCTTCACGGTTGCGCGTGGGAAGATCACCGAGATCGATATACTCGCCGACCCGGAGCGCCTCCGCCTGCTCGATCTGACGTTCCTGGATGCCTGAGTGGCCAACCCACGTTGCGGCCGGAGGGCTTTGGACAAGTATCACTAACCCGCGGGCGGTTTCCTCCTCCGAGCTATTCACCCGAGTGCGTAGAAGGTAGATTCTCCGAAGTTGGACTTCCGATTTACGGAGTTCTGAGAAGTTCGGCTTAGGCCTGTCCCTAGCCTGTTCGTGAGATCGCCTGATCGGGGTATGAGACGGGCCGAGGAGGACGGATGATGCGCAAGAAGGGCAAGGGTACGCTCTACCGCATAGTGGTGCGAAGCGAGCTCTCCGACAGGTACGCCTCTGCCTTCGAAGGCATGGAAATGGAGACGAAAAATGGGCAGACGATCCTGACCGGAGAGGTCAAAGACCAGCCGCACCTATTCGGCATCCTCGACCGCCTGAACAGCTTGGGCTTAGAGCTCCTAAGCGTGCAGGCCTTCTCAGAAGACGCTCACCCAAGCGCCGAGGTGATCGAGAGCTAAAGCCATTAACCGGGACCCTAACCACCTCACCGGCGAGGCTGATTCACCCGAGTGCGTGGAAGGTAAATTCTGCGAACTTCGCCTTTACGGAGTTCTCGGAAGTACACGTATGCCGTTCTTCGGAGGGGATGCTACGAAAAAGTCTCGGAAGTTCTTCTCCGTGACGTTCGCCGTAACGTTTGGCAGACGTCCTCCTGCTAGGATGGCGCTCACACAGAGGCGCTCCGTTAAGGAGCACGAGGAAGGGAGCAGTTCATGATGGCGCAGCACGCCGTCGACCTCCTGCCGGGTGGCATCCCTGCTCCGGATCGCGAAGGAGGAGGAGAGCCTTGAAAGAGCTCGTCCCCGACCGGCTGTGGATCCGCGAGATGCCCCTGCGCCTCTTCGGCGTCGAGTTGGGCACGCGCATGAGCGTCGTGCGCCTTTCGGGCGAAGGTGGCGGTCTGTGGCTGCACTCGCCGGTCGCGCTTGATCGTCCTTTGAGGGAGGAGCTCGACGAGCTGGGCCAGGTTCGCTTCGTGGTCTGTCCCAACAGGGGGCACCACATGTTCGCGGGTGAATACTTCGCCGCCTATCCCGACGCCAGCTTCTACGCCGCGCCTGAGCTGTCGGAAAAAATGCCCGACCTCCCGTTTGACGGGGTGCTCGGGGACGAGCCGGAGCCGGGGTGGGCCCAAGACCTCGAGCAGGCGCTCTTCCGGGGAGAACGGCTGCTGCGGGAGGTGATGTTCTACCACCGGGAGAGTCGCACCCTTATCGTGACCGACCTCGTGCAATCGGCCGATTCGGGTAGCCCGTTGCTCATGCGCCTCGTGATGCGCCTGAACGGTATCTACGAGAGGCCGGGACCGCACCTGTACATGAAACTCGGGTTTCGCGACAAGGCGGCGGCGCGGGCCTCCTTAGAGCGCATCCTCTCGTGGGACTTCGACCGGATCTTGCTCTGCCACGGGCCAATCGTGGAGAGCGGCGGCAAAGCGGTCTTCCGCGAGGCCTTCTCGTTCCTCTCGTGAACACCGGCACCCCCGGAGTGGGGAGCGGACCGCCACGGGGCATGAGGCGGGCCGCGTAGCCAGGATGTTCTTAGCTCTGTTAGCCCACACCCTTGTTCTCCTTCCTTGAAGAGTCTGCCGCTTAACCAGGAGGCATGCCCCCACCTAGTGGAGCCTTGCGCATTTGTCAGACCCTTATTCACCCAAGTGCGTGGAAGTGGAATTCTGCGAACTTCGCCTTTACGGAGTTCTCGGAAGTCCACACAGCCCCGGTCGAACACCTATGGGTGTCCCGCTATTGGACCGGGGCTATGCGCATTCCTCTTGGCGTGCGCTCTCTCCTCGCGAGAGAGTAAGGGCTACTCCTTTCTCTTAGGCCACCTGCCTCCGAGGCGGTGGCTGTCGCGAGAGGTTCCCGCGGGTAGCTACGGCGAGCATTGCAACGACGACCCACGTCGCAGCGGCCGATACGAGGCTATAAACCAACAGCGACGCCCCTGACATCGCCCCAGGACCGGCCAGAGGGTTGATGATGAACGTGGAGGCTGCGTAACTCGCGTGCATGAGCATCGCCAAGAGCAGGCTCCCATTAGTACGCTCGTAGACCCACACCATAAGCACCCTGTAGGCCGGTAGTTGCCCTGCAAGAAACGTCAAGCCCCACACGACCGCGAAGAGAGCCGGCGGGAGCCCTCCTGAGATAGCGACGCTTGCCCAGATGTCGTTAAAAAGCAGATGCCACGCTCCCCATAGCACCCCCACGATGAGCCCGGTAGCGAGGACACTGTAACGCAGCCGGAGCAGTGTAGGCACGGCGAACCCCGTCCAGCCTAGCTCCTCGAAGATGCCGACTATAAGCGCCACCACGATGTTCATCAGCACGAACGATACCTTCGCCTCGGATGCGAATATGCCGGGGAGGAATACCGGGGAAATGAGCCAAAGCGGGATAAGTACCGCCGTGAGCACGAGCGGGGCGGTAAGGAGCGCCACCGCGTACCAGCGAGCCCCAACCCTCCACCTCCTCATCCTAGTGAGGAGATCGCGAAAACCCTCCCTTCCGTAGACTAGGCCGGTCAACACGATGCCCGATACGCTGGGACCTACAAGCACCGCCAGTATCGCTAAGAGGGGCAGCGTGGTGAACTCCTCCTTAGTGGCCGGGATGCCGCCCGGTCCGCCGACCGCGAGGACGAAGAGGCCCCACGTGATGGCGAACGTCAGGGCGAAGTAGCTAAGCAGCGGGTGGCTCTTGAGGAAAGCCTTGATGGCTCTCATGAGATCTCACCCCCTTTCTGGTATCAGTGTGCTACAAGGGTGGGGAGCTTCCATGACACATATTAAGCATTTTGCTGGCCAAGGTTGATCAAGCCCTCAGTCCAAGCGGCTACGAGGCTTATTCACCGGAGTGCGTGGAAGAAGAATTCTCCGAAGTTCGCACAGCCCCGGTCCTATCCTAAGCGACGTTCTTATGTACAGAACGGGGGGGTTTTTCGTTGTACATAAGAAAACATAATGCCCCTCGGAATACGACTACCCCGCCGTCGATCCTGTGCCCTCTGGGCCGGAGCTTATGCTGAACTTCGCCATAACGGAGTTC
>DATDKO010000186.1:0-3546 GCA_036519935.1 Rubrobacter sp.
GAATTTGCCGGCTTCGTCGCCGCGAATCTCGAAGCGGCCCATATGACTGACGTCGAAGAGACCCGCGCCGGTCCGTACCGCCTCCTGCTCCTGCTTGACGCTGGTGTATTGCTGCGGCATCTCCCAACCCGCGAAGTCCACGAGCCGGGCGCCCAGAGCCTTGTGCTCGTCGTAGAGCGGGGTGCGCCGGGGGGCTTCGTTGGCCACCGTTACCACCTGGCCTTCAGCTGGCGGGCGGCGCGGGCCTCGTCGAGGCGGCGGGTGGGTGCCTCTTTCGGGGCTTCCTCGAGCTCCTCGCTCTCGGCGAGCTCGAGCATCGCGCCGACGAAGTCGTCGAGGGTCTCTTTGGACTCGGTCTCGGTTGGCTCTATGAGCATCGCCTCCTTGACGACGAGGGGGAAGTAGATCGTGGGCGGGTGGTAACCGTAATCTATGAGCCCCTTGGCGATATCGAGGGCCCTCTTGCCCTGCGGGGGTTGCACGACGACCTCGTGCTTGCATAGCTCGTCGTAGGGGATGCGGTACGTGCCCCCGAGCTGCACCCGCACGTAGTTGGCGTTCAGGACGGCCATGTCGGTCACGTCCCTGAGCTCAGGGCCGTGCATCCTGATGTAGTTCCAGGCCCTTAGCATCTGCCCGAAGTTGCCGTGGAAGCCTGCCACGCGACCAATGCTCTTCTCGGGACGAACGAAGCGGTACGCGTCGCCCTCCTTCGCTACAGTGGGCTCGGGGAGGAAGGGTTCGAGGTCATCCGAGCAAGCGATGGCGCCGCAGCCCGGTCCGCCGCCTCCGTGGGGGGTCGAGAAGGTCTTGTGCAAATTGAAGTGCATGATGTCTACGTCGGCTTCGGCCGGGCGCATACGGCCCATGTTCGCGTTCATGTTCGCGCCGTCCATGTAGAGGAAGGCGCCTGCCTCATGCAGGACGGTGGCGATCTCCGCGATGTTCCGCTCGTAGACGCCGCAGGTGTTGGGGTTGGTGATCATGAGCGCGGCCGTCGACTCGTCCACCATCTCCCTTAGCTCGTCCACATCTACGCACCCATGCTCGTCGAGCCCGACCTCCTTCGACTCGAACCCCGCCATCGAGGCTGTCGCCGGATTGGTCCCGTGCGCCGTCGAAGGAACGAGGACTGCGGTGCGTCCATCGTCACCGGCATCGTCGAAGAACTTCTTGACCATCAGGATGCTGCTCAGCTCCCCCTGCGCCCCGGCGAGAGGCTGCAAAGAGACGTAAGGCAGCCCCGAGACCTCGGCGAGGAAGCCCTGTAGCTCCTGCATGATCCGTAGGGCGCCCTGTACCTGGGCTTCGGACTGGAGCGGATGGAGACCCGCGAAGCCAGGTACGACAGCGGCTGCTTCATTGGCGCGTGGGTTGTGCTTCATCGTGCACGAGCCTAGGGGGTAGAACGTCGTGTCGATACCCTCGTTCTCGCGCGCGAGGTTGGTGTAGTGCCGGATCACGGTCGGCTCGTCCACCTCGGCGAGGCGCGGCTTCTTCTTGCGGAGCACCGACTCAGGCAGGATGCTCTCCAGCTCCTTCGCCTCCACGTCGGGTTTCGGGAGCGTGTAGCCCCTGCGTCCCTCGCGGCCTTTGTCCCTGATCAGGTTAAAGGGCATCGGCAACCACCTCTACGAAGGCGTCGAGTTCTTCCCTACTGCGCTTCTCCGTCACCGCCACGAGCATCGCCCCATCCCCGAGGTCGAGCCCGCCCACGATCCCCGCCTCCAGCAAAGCCTCATTGGCCCGTTGGACATCCGGCAACTCCACGGCGAACTCCCAAAGGAAAGGCGCATCCGGATACCGAAGCCTGAAGCCTGAAGCCTGAAGCTCCTCTGCCAGATAATGGGCCTTCGAGATGGAGAGCTCGGCCACTTCGCGCAATCCCTCCGGTCCCATCAGGGCCGTGTAGACGGTCGCGGCCAGGGCCGTGAGCGCCTGGTTGGTACAGATGTTGGAGTTCGCCCTTGCGCGCCTGATGTCCTGCTCGCGCCCCCGCAAGGTGAGGACGTAGGCTAGCTTTCCGTCTTTGTCTATGGTCTCTCCCGTGATACGTCCTGGGAGCTGGCGGACGAAATCCTCCTTGGTCGCCATGTAGCCTGCGTATGGGCCACCGAAGATGAGCGGCATCCCGAGCGGCTGGGCCTCGCCTACGGCCACATCGGCCCCGAGGTTCCCTGGGGCTTCGAGCACGGAGAGCGAGATCGGGTCGCACACCGCAACGCAGAGCGCGTCAACGCCCTGCGCCGCCTCCGAGGCGGCGCCTATGTCCTCGACGACCCCGAAGAAGTTCGGACTCTGCACGAAGACGCCTGAGACGTCGTCGGGGAGGTTGGAGAAGTCCGAGGTGCCGTTCTCGAACGGAAGATCCACCACTTCGACGCGGTAGGTTTCTATGACCTCGCGGTAGCGGGGGTTGAGGCCGGCGGAGACTGCGACCTTGGGGTCACGCTTCGTCAGCCTCGCCGTCATGAGGGCGGCTTCCACGACGGCGTTCGCGCCGTCGTATACGGAGGCGTTGGAGATTTCGAGCCCTGTCAGCTCCGAGATCATGGACTGGAACTCGAAGATCGACTGCAGGGTGCCCTGACTGATCTCCGGCTGGTACGGGGTGTACGAGGTCAGGAACTCGCCGCGCGAGATGATCGCGCCGATGGCGGAGGGTACGATCCTATCGTAGGCCCCCGCCCCGAGGAAGATAGGGAGCCCCCAGACGTTCTCCTTGGCCAGGGCGTCTACCTCTCTCAGCGCCTCGTACTCCGAGAGAGCCGGTGGAAGGTCGAGCTCTCCCTCGTACCTCGGGTGGACGTCGGCGAAGAGGTCGTCTAAGGTCTCGACCCCGATGGCGCCCAGCATCTCCTGTACATCGGCCTCTGTATGCGGTGTGAATCGCGCCACGCGGCTATACCCCCTGTCTCGGGTGAGCGTTGCTCTTTCCGCCCTGTCCCAAACCTGAGAGTGTTACCCCGTCGGCGCCGATCCGGCTTTGCTGGCCGGTCGAACTCTCCAGGACGCCCTCCGGTCCGCGGTCCTTCTGCCTGAGAGATTCAGGCCGCTCTCGCGACCCTTTCACCTTCGGCGGCCGTCACAAGGTCTCCCCCACCCCCGGACGACTCTCTCCCGCGACCCTCATCGGGCAAGTTCGGACTATAGCATAAGGGACATGGCACCGGACGTGTTCACGCTTCTCTACGTGTACGCCTCGCGCCCTACCTTGACCGAATCTCCCTCAGCGAAATGATCGCTTATGTACTTCTCCCCCTCGTCGCAGAAGAGGGTGACGACGGTCTCGAGCTCGGGATAGGACTCGCGGACCTTCCTGGTGGCGATGAGGTTGGCGCCGCTCGAAGGGCCGACGAAGAGGCCGTATTTCCTGGCGAGGCGGCGCATCTCCTCGACGGCCTCCTCGGAGTCGACGGTCAGGGCGGTATCGACCAGGTCCTGGTGGCGCTCGAAGATGCCTGGGACGAAACCGTCGGAGATGCCCTCTATGAGGTGGTCCCCGATCTCCCCGCAGAGTATCGTCGATGACTCGGAGGGCTCCAT
>DATDKO010000187.1:0-5123 GCA_036519935.1 Rubrobacter sp.
ATCATCCGGCAGCGCGTACACCTCATTGCAAGCTCCCCCGGCGCCGGCTCCGTCTTACCGCCGCAGCGCCCGCAGAACCGGTACGTCGCATGCCAGCCGACGATCTGCCTCGCCCTGCCCGCCATCCTGAAGAAGTCCTCGTCCACCCTGTAAAAGAGGCCCCTGAGATCCTCGAAAACCATCCCCTCGGGTGGTCTGGCGTCAGCGCCTACCTCGACGGCCCAGCAAGCATGCCCGCTGAGGTCTCCGATTTCCCAACGGAACAAGATATCCAGACCAAGCTCATCCGTACCACCCGCCAGCGGCACGCGGACAGGCGCGTCTTCGAACACGAGCATCCCGTCGCCCCTGAACGCGAACCACAGCGCTGCCTCCCGCTCCGCCAACGGTCTTTAGGATGCCCCATCGAGGAGTGAAGCCAGATACTCGGCTGGATGCAGAGCCCGCCGTTGTGCTCCATCAAGGATCTGCTCTCGGCAGCTCGTCCCCGGCGCGACGACGACTCGCTCTCCGGCCTCACGCACCGCCGGGAACAACCTCCTCTCCCCCATCTTCATCGAGACTTCGTAGTGTCCCTTCTCGTAGCCGAATAGCCCGGCCATCCCGCAGCAACCGGAGTCCACGACCTCGACATCTGCGGAGAGACCGAGCAGACGCTCCGTCGGGCCAGTCCCGACGAGCGCCTTCTGGTGGCAGTGCCCGTGCAGGAGGACAGGGGCACCTTCTCGTAGCGGAAGCTCCCCGTCGAGCTCGAGAAGCGCCTCCTCGAAGAGGAGGGTGGTTTCTACCAGCCTCTTGACGCGTTCGTCACCGGGGAGAAGCTTCTCGTAGTCGTCGCGCAGGGTCAGGATGCAGCTCGGTTCGAGGCCGACGAGCGGTATGCCGCGCTCGACGAAGGGCGTAAGGAGATCCAGGTTTCGCCTGGCGTTCTCTCTCGCCTCGTCCACGAGACCCTCGGAGAGCATCGGTCTCCCGCAACAGACGACCTCGGGTAGAAGTATTTTCGCTCCCGCGGCCGCGAAGAGCCTTACGGCCCCCTCTCCGACCTCGGGCCGCTGGTACTCGTTCCAGGTGTCGTTGAAGAGGGCGACCTCCACCGGTCCAACGCCCTGCGGCAGCCCAGGGAAGCGTTTGGAGAAGGCCGTGTTTGCCACGCGGGGCAACGACCGACGGGGATCTATGCCCGCGAGGGCGGCGGCATGGCGGGCGAGGCGTGTTCCTGCGACGGCGTTGTAGAGCGAGGGGACCAGCGCCGCGAGCGCGAGCTGCCGGCGGATATGTCCCGCCGCTTTCTGGCGGAGAGAAAAACCGTGTTCTCTGCCGGCCTGGTAGAGGACTTCGGTCTTCATGCTCGCGACGTCCACGCGGGAGGGACATTCCGTCTTGCACGCCTTGCAGCCAACGCAGAGGTCCATGACCTCCTTCATGCGCTGTCCCGTCAGCTCTTCGGGCGGGAGGGTGCCTTCGATCACGGACCTGAGCATGTTGGCCCGCGCCCTCGTGGTGTCCTGCTCGTCGAAGGTCACCATGTATGAGGGGCACATCGTGCCCCCCGACCTCTTGCGGCAGAAGCCGCTCCCGTTGCACAATTCGACAGCTTTCGCGAATCCGCCCTGGTCATCGAAGGAGAGGTTCGTCTTTATGGGGAGGCGCTTGCGGCCGGGGCCGATGCGCAGCTGCCGGTCCATCCGGGGTGGGTCCAGGATCACACCAGGGTTCATCATCCCCTCGGGGTCGAAGAGACGCTTGATATCTGCGAAGGCGCGCAGGATCTCCCCTCCGTACATCTTCTCTATAAATTCCGAGCGAGAGAGGCCGTCGCCGTGTTCCCCTGAGATCGAGCCCCCGCAATCCACGACGAGGTCTGCGACCTCCTCGGCTATACGCCGCATCCGCGAGACGCCATCGGGGTCCGAGGTGTCGAGCGCGGGCCTGACGTGCAGGCATCCCACACTGGCGTGGCCGTAGAAGCAGGCCCAGGTACCGTTCTTCTCGACGATCTCCTCGAAGCGGTCGACGAACTCCTCCAGCCGGTCCGGCGGCACAGCCGCGTCCTCCACAAACGCGACCGGTTTCTCGTTATCTGTAGTACCGAGCAGGAGCGGCAGGGGGGACTTGCGAAGCCTGACGGTCTGGCCCATCTCCTCATTGGTGCGAAGAGGCGTCGCGGCCGTAGCCCCGACTTCGCCGGTCAGATCGTCAAGCCCAGCGAAACGTTCGTCGAGCTCTTCCTCAGTGCCGCTCCACTCCACGACAAGGACGGCTTTCGGATCCCCCTTTACAAAGCGAGTAGAGTCTCTGTAGGCGGGGTTTGCCCTCGCGCGGCCTATGGCAACGTCGTCGAGCAGCTCTATCGCCGATGGGTTCATCTGTAGGAACCGACCTGTGGCGCGGGCGGCGGCGGAGAGGGTGTCGAACTCGAAAGAGGCCAGGGCGCGGGTTTTGGGGAGCGGATGCAGCCTGAACTCCGCGCGGGTGACTATGGCCAACGTGCCCTCGGAGCCGCATATCAGGCGCGTTAGGTCCAGGGTCTCGGGATCTATCAAGGCGTCGAGTCCGTAGCCGGAGACGCGACGGATCATTTTCGGGAACCGCCGCTTTATCTCGTCGTTGTAGCGGTCCCCGATCTCCATCGCCCCGCGCAACAGCCTCGCGAGCGCGTCGGCATGACGGGCGCGCCGTCTGGCTCTCTCCCTGCCGAGCGGGCTGAGTTCGACCGTCTCCCCGGAGGCCAGCACGCAGCACAGACCGAGGACCTGATCCGAGGTCATCCCGTACACGAGAGAGCGCATCCCCGCCGAGTTGTTCCCGATCATACCCCCTAGGGTCGCCACGTCGGACGTAGAGGTATCAGCCCCGAACACGAGCCCGTGCGGCTCGACCATCGCGTTGAGCTCGCCCTGCACCAGTCCAGGCTCGACCACGCAACGCCGCCCTTCGAGGTCTATCTCCAGCGCCCGGCGCATCTCGGAGACGTCGAGGGCCAGCCCGGGGGCCGTCGCCTGCCCCGCGAGGCTCGTGCCCGTACCGCGAGGCGTAATGGAGAGCCCGAGGTCGCGAGCCGTCGAGAGGGTGAGCTCCACGTCCGCTTCAGAGCGGGCGACGACGACACCCACGGGCTTGCGGAGATAGATGGAGGCGTCCGTGGACCAGAGAGCGCGTGAGGCTTCGTCGGTGCGCAGGTATCCTTCGAGCTGACCGTCCAGAGCGCCGTGCAACTGCTTCGCCAGATGCCTCGTCCTCTCCCCGATCATGGCCCCAGTATAGTACCCGCGTATACCCCCAACCGGCCTTGCACATAAATAGCCGCCTGCACAAGAATTACAAAGTCTGCACACAAATTACAAACTGTTGCTACGGGATGTTCCGCGCGTCCTAGAACATCCAGGTAATGATGTCCGGTAGGACCGCTAAGCAAAACCACCCAGCCACGATGAGGAATATCACCGCCACGGCGTCATCCGTACGCGGTTCTTCGACGACTACCTCACCGCCGCTACCGCCGCAGCGTGCCGTCAGGTGGTGCTCCTCGCCGCCGGTCTGGACACTCGCGCCTTCCGTTCCGGTTGGCTTGGCTCGACGGCACGCTGTGGGTAACAGGTACCCACCACATTAGCTTCAGCCTCGGCTTCGCGCTGCAGCAGCTCGGCTACCGCATAATCAATGACCTGGTATGGGAGAAGCCCGCCCCGGTCCCCAACGCGCTACATACGGCGTTCACCCAGACGAAGGCAGTAGCGACCTGCCCCGCCGGCGCCTCCCCCGCGCACCCGAGAGGCCTGAAGAAGGTGGGCATCTTGAGCGAGCACACAGCGAGTTTGACGTGCAAAGTGTCGTTCACCTACCGCCGACATGAATGGCGGGTCGCCGTTTGCGCTCCGGCTCGGCCTCCCTCAATACCTCGTGGGTGACCGGCGCGGTATCTCCCTCCCCGAACAGGACGAAGCGGAACAGGTACGCGATGGGGTTGCCCTCTGCCCACCCGAAGTAGCAGTGGGGGGTCTTGCCGGTGGTGTCCCGCAGGTGGAGTAACAGGGCGGCGATGGCGTTGGGCACCACCGAGCTCCTGGCGTGCAGCACCTTGTGGCCTCCGATCTCCACGCCCCCCACCTCGAGCACCTCCTCGAACTTCGAGGCATCCTCCACGTCGACCTCTAGGAAGAGGATCGGTTCTTCGGCCGGGATGTGGTTGTCCTCGCGCTGCTCCTCCTCCTTCAAGGTGTACTCCCGCTCGTCGCCCGCCTGACGCCGGTTGGCGACGATGTGGATGCCGTTGCCCTGAGCAGCCTCTTCGATAAACCTCTGGGCGGCTTCGTCTATCTCTATGCGTTCCTGACGAAGCTCGAGCGAGCGGTACACCCGTGAGACGACTGAGGTGAAGATGATCGCGACGATGAAGAACGAGGCGATCACAATGCCATCGGGACGCTGTATCTCATTCGCTGCGAGGGCGTAGACGAACACGATGGCGACCAGCCCGAAGGCGAACATCCCCCGCTTCGATCCGGTGCGCCACGCAGAGAGCGCCACCGCGAAGGCGGCCGAGGTCATCATCGCCAGGACTCCCGTAGCGTATGCCCCAGCCTGCGCGTCCACGTCGGCTCCAAAGATGATGGTGACGGCGACGGAAATGGCGATGTAGATGAGCACCAGTGGCCGGATAGCCCGTGCCCACTCGGGTGCCATGCCGAAGCGAGGCAGGTAGCGGGGCACGATGTTCAACAGCCCGGCCATCGCCGAAGCGCCTGCGAAGCCCAAGATCAGGATCGTGCTTATGTCGTAAACCGTACCGAAGGCGTCGCCCAGGTAGGTGTGCGCCACGTAGGCGAGAGCCCGACCGTTGGCAGCGCCGCCCGGCTCAAACTCCTTATGAGGGATCAAGACGGTCGTCACGAAGCTTGTGGTGATGAGATAGAAGCTCATGATCAGAGCAGCGAGCGTGAGCATTTTCTTCGTGTTGCGGATGCGGCCCGCGGGATGCTCCGGCTCATCCCCTTCGTCGCCGCGCACGAGCGGCATCAGGCCCACGCCGGTCTCGAACCCCGAGAGCCCCAGAGCCAGGCGAGGGAACACCAGCAGCGACACGCCTACCATGACGAGCGGGTTACCGTAGTTAGAGAGCA
>DATDKO010000188.1:0-24127 GCA_036519935.1 Rubrobacter sp.
TCCAATCTAGGGCGCAAAGATGAGGCGCGTGCCGTGTACGAGAAAGGAATCGCCCAGTCCGAAAAGCACGGCCACAGCGGTATGGCAGATGATCTCAGGCTCGCACTTATACAACTGAGCGAGTAGGACCTATTCCAGACAGTGCGACCCTGCGAGGGCAATTTCTGCGCCTTAACAAAATCGGTACACGGACGTTACCATCCCTTAACGTGTCTGGCAGGATAATGCGAGCAGGCTCCCCGGCGAAGTAGAGGATCCCCCTCCGCTTGCACAACACGTCGGGGAGCGATCTTTGGGCTGGCCATACGCCCTTCCCGAGTAGACTTCTGGAAGATGCACGGATATTCTCCTGGCGTGTCATGACCGGAGATACAGAGCCCCAAGGAGGAGACGATGGACCTGGGAACACGTCCGACGGCGAATGAGGTCAAGGCCGTGCTCGGGAGGTAGACCTATGTCGACGCGGTACGACGCCGTCGTTGTGGGTGCCGGGCACAACGGGTTGACGTGCGCCTGTTACCTCGCGAAGGCGGGACTGAAGGTGCTCGTCCTCGGTCGCTACCACGAGGTAGGGGGCATGACGCTCACCGAGGAGTTGACGCTCCCGGGGTTCAGGTCGGACGTGCACACGAGCGGCTACCAGCTGGCCAATCTCTCGCCCGTTCCAGGGGAGCTCGAGCTGGAAAAGTACGGCCTGGAGCTCATCGAGCCTGACCTGGTCTATGCCCACGCCTTCCCCGACGGCAGGGTTTTGGCCGTGAGCAGGAGCCTCGAGAAGACCGTCGAGAACATCGGCCGGTACTCCAAAAAGGACGCCGAGACCTGGCGCGCGCTGGTCGAGCGCTACAGGGCGGCGAAAAGCAAGATCGTCGCCTCGCTCTTCTCGCCACCGCCGGCGTTCTCCGCCGAGGCTGCCGCGCTTGAGCGGAGCTCCGCCGGGATGGACGAGTACCGCTTCGGCCTGCAGAGCATGCGCTTGTGGTGCGACCAGACCTTCGAGTCCGAGGAGGTCAAGTGCCTGTTCGGCGCCTTCGCCCTGTTTATGGCACACGCGCCCGACGATGCGGGCGGCGCAGAGCTCGCATGGCTCTTCGGCACCGTGCTGCAGGACGCGGGGAACAACCTGGTGAAAGGGGGTATGCACCACGTGTCGCTGGCCCTCGCCGACCACCTCCGTTCCCTTGGGGGTGAGATCAGGACCAGCGCAGGGGTGGAGAAGATCCTCGTTGGCTCAGGCAGGGCCACGGGGGTCCGGCTGGAGAGTGGCGAAGAGATACCAGTCGGGCGGCTCGTGGCCTCGGGGGTAGACCCTGGACAGCTCGCGCTCAGGTTCCTGGGCGAGGAGGTCGTCGGCTCCGAGATAGCAGGCAAGATGGGACGTTATGAATGGGGAGATGCGGCGTTCGTGATCTACGCAGCCCTGGACGGCCCCGTCGAGTACAAGGCAGGGCCCGAGGCCGGCGCCGCCTGCCACGTGCACCTGACTCCCCCGGCGTTGGATCCCGTGGCCAAGGCTTCGGTCGAGTGCCGCGGGGGAGAGTTGCCGGCCACACCCCTCGTGGTGGCCTGGAACGACTCGGTGATAGACCCGAGCAGGGCGCCCGAGGGCAAGCACTTGAAGAAGTTCGTCGTGCTTGGCGTGCCCTACGAGATCAGGGGGGACGCCACCGGGCATGTCAGGGAGAGGGACTGGGACGCGGCGAAGGAAGGGTATGCCGACTACCTGATCGACAGGATCACCGCTGACTACATACCGGACCTGAAAGAGAAGCTGCTGAAGAGGGAGGCACATTCGCCGCTCGACCTGGAGAGGAAGCTGAGCAGCGCCGTGCATGGGACCATCTGCCACGGCGCGATGCTGCCTTACCAGACGGGCTCGATGCGCCCCATACCCGAGATGGGAGACTACCGCTCCCCGGTAGAGAACGTCTACCTGTGCGGCTCAGGGAGCCACCCAGGACCCGGCGTCTCCATGGCTCCCGGGAGGAACGCGGCCGAGACGATCTTCTCCGATCTCGGCCTCGACTTCGGAGCGATGGTCGCCACCAGGGCAACCAGGTCGTAGTATATGCCACCATGAAGCAGCCTAGACGTTTCGAGACCCGGGCCGTGCATTCTGGAGAGCACAGGGCCGGTGCGAAGGAAGGCCGGGATGGGATCTTCTACCCGATCTCGACGCCGATCTACGCTTCGACCACCTTCTCCCACGCGAACATAGAGACCACGGACCGCGTGCTCGGCGGAGAGGAACAGGGCTACAGCTACGCCCGCTACGACAACCCTACCGTCCGCGCCTTCGAGGAGGCGCTCGTGTCGCTGGAAGCCCCCGAGGCAGAAGCCGGGGTCAGGGCTTTCGCATTCGCCTCGGGGATGGCGGCCACCCACGCCGCGCTCGCGGCTGCGGAGCTGACGGGCGAGGGCACAGTCCTTGCAGCCGACCAACTCTACGGCTCGACGGCGACGCTCCTCGTCCAGGTCTTCGGCGCGAGCGGCGTCGAAACCCGCTTTGTCGACGCGTATGATCTGGGAGCGGTGGAGAAGAAGGTCGCCGAACTGAAGCCCCGCGCCGTCGTTGTAGAGTCCATCTCCAACCCGCTCCTGCGCGTCGCTGACATACCGGAGATCTCGAAGTTGACCCGCGCCGCGGGGGCCGCCCTGATCGTGGACAACACGTTCGGCACACCCTATCTCCAGCGGCCACTGGAGCTCGGCGCGGACATAGTCGTCCACAGCGCGACCAAGTACCTCTCGGGCCACGGGGACCTCATAGCCGGGGCGGTCGTCGCCGGTCCGCCTTACGCAGCCGCCGTAGAGCAACTACGCAAGCTCGTCGGGGGCGTGCTCGGCCCTTTCGAGGCCTGGCTCGCGCACCGCGGCCTGAAGACGCTGCCATTGCGGATGGGCCGCCAGTGCGAGAACGCGCGCCAGATCGCGTCTAGCCTCGCCGCCCATCTCAAGGTGGCGAAGGTCAACCATCCTTCCCTCAGCGCGCACCCGGATCACCAGACCGCAGGGCGCGTTCTCTCGGACACAGGGGGGCTCGTCTCCTTCGAGCTCGCGGCTGAGGGGCGTGAGGCGGCCTACGCTTTCCTCAACGCGCTGGAGCTCTGTGTCAAGGCCCCGTCTCTAGGAGACATCTATACCCTCGCCATCCATCCCGCCACCTCCTCGCACCGCGAGCTCTCGCCGTCGCGGCGGAAGAGGCTCGGGGTCGGGGAGAACCTCGTGCGCCTCTCGGTGGGCATCGAGCACGCTGGGGATGTGATCTCCGACCTCGAACAGGCCCTCGATAGACTCTAGGGCAGGACGCATCGCGAGCTGCTCGTGGCCGGTCTGTTATGTATCAGTTGCGGGGGATATCCTAACAGAAGTCCATAGGTGGTGGACCAGGGCTTGCGAACTTCGCCTTGACGGAGTTCTGCGAAGGTAGGCACATAGCAACTTGCTAGTAACATCCAAGTAACCGCAAGTGAAAGCCACCTGGCGTACGCGCGCCCCGACAACTACGCTCATAATAGAGCCTGCTAACGGACACAAACGCAACCCCAGGTAGAGGCTAAGAAGCTCGCCCCACTTAGATGGGCGCCTATCAGGAGGCGAGCAGAGCCAGTGGCGCAACTGGCTACCCTCCGCGCAGGAGAGGAGACCGGTTTTTCGTTTGCTGCGGGGTAGGGAGAGAGGAGGCATCTCTAAAGGACGCACCAACGGAATCTATCGGCGATAAGTCATTAGATGTGTAAGCAGAGAAGAAAAGAGAAGGAGATGCAGATGCGCAAGCGCATCCAGATGTTGATCATGGCGGCCCTCTTGGCGCTGACTCTGTCGTTGACCGCGGCACTCCCAGCGTTCGCGGTGAACTCCGGGCCCACCTGTACCTTTGAGAAGGGTACAACTACGTGCACGACCATCCACGGGTCGCACGGCTCCACAGACACGCATAACGGCCAAGTCGGCAGCAATGGGAAGGACACGGGCGGGGGTTCCGGTAAGGTAACGGAATCGGACCACACCATACAGTAGCCACCTCCTTATGGTGAGACAGGACTGGAGTGCAAAGCTCCGGTCCTACTTTATGCCCCTATTCACCCGAGTGCCAGCAGGAGGATTCTCGGAAGTAGTTCGTGGATGTATTCCGAGGATGTGCCAACTAGCAGTTGTGCCGTTCCCGTCCGGGGCTTATGCTGTCGTCGGTACTTGACAGGGGTGGGCCGTGCTCTTTTGCTCCACCCTGGGAAAAAAGGGAGAGACATGACAAGAAAGACGCTCTATCTACCAGCACTGCTCGTGGCTGCGGTGTTGGTGGCTTGTGCGGGGGCGTTATTAGCAGTCTCAGAGAAGGCGGAAGCTACCTTTCCGGGTAAAAACGGCAAAATAGCCTATGTAAGAAACGACGGAAACGACGACGAGATCTACACCATCAACCCCGGTGGTGGAGGTAAGACCCAACTCACCCACGACAATACAGGAACCTACGTCCCTGCCTATTCGCCCGACGGCCAGAAGATCGTCTACTCGGGCTCCTCGGGCTCCGGGGACACCGAAATCTACACCATCAGCGCCGGTGGAGGGGATAAGACCCAACTCACCCACAACAACAACGACGAGTTCGACCCCGACTATTCGCCTAATGGCAAGAGGATCGCCTACACGGGCCTCAACAGAGGCTACAACAAGTCAGCGATCTACACGATCAGCGTCCGCGGGGGAGGTAAGTCTAAAGTCACAGAGGGCTCCGATCCTTCCTACTCGCCCGACGGCAAGAAGATCGCCTACACGGTGTACAAAGGACCCTTGACCGGAATCTACAAGATCAACGTCGGCGGAGGGGGTAAGTTCCAAGTCACCCCCCGCCTTGAGTACGCGGAGTCTCCTTCCTGGCGGAGTCGTCCGTAGCGGCTTCTCCTGCGGGCGAAGCCAGCGGGCTAAGCTCCAGGAGAGAGTCGGGGTCTCTCTAGCAACCTCGGCCCATCTTCTTGCCGCTATTCACAAAGTGCGTGGAAGGTAAATTCTGCGAACTTCACGTTGACGGAGTTCCAGGAAGTTCGCTTGCTGAGCTGCTAGACGAGATGAACTAGTAAGAAATAGTCCATTTGGGTGAGGCACAAGGTCACTCGTCGTGTTGAAATAGAAACCGAAGATACATGGGGAAGAAGGCGGTGATGCCTGGTGGACCCAATAGTTCGAATACTGGACGTGGTTTTCTGGCTAACTGCCGCCCTTCTTGTGGGGGCGCTGGTTTTTCTTGAGGAACCGGCTGTCAACGCTGTCCTGATGGTGGTGCTGGTGGTATGTTCCGGTCTAATAGCTTTGTATGAGTTCCGGCTTAACCCACTGCCGGAGACCGAACGAGGGGAGTGGACCGGTAGGCAACTGTTGTATGCTGTGGTTTTCACGATCAGTTTTTTCGTAGCTTTCATTTACATCCTCACGGTCATCTTCTAGCCCGCACCTCCGAAGCCTCGCAGGTGAACTTCGCGCAGCCCCGGTCCGATGGGGCTAGGACCCCGGAGGGGCATCCCGCAGGGCATTAGACCGGGAGCGCCGCTTACTTGTACCGGCCAGTCGAGCCCGTGTGCGCAGACACTCGAGGAGCACAACTGGTCGGTCGCCGTCGAAGGACACGGAGCAACTCCCCGAGCCACTCGCGGGCGAAGGCGCGCATATCCTGCAGACCGAAGACCATGCCAGCGTAGGGGTCCTCTCTGTAGTTCTCCAGGTCACTATCGTCCCTTCGATGGGAAGAACCAGAACTGTTCTGAACAACGCCATGGCGGAGTGCTTCATCGTTACATTGAAGACCGAACTCGTACATTGGCGGCGCTTCCCGCCGGGAGGTAGCGAGAAGTGTTATCTTCGAGTATCTGGAGGACTTTGCAATCGATGCAGGCTGCATTCGGCTATGAGCTTCCGGAGACCTGCCAACTATGAGGAGACTACAACGGAAAGAGTGGCAGTGGCGTAAATGTTACCCGTCCACGAAACCGATACAGGTCCAAGACCGTCTAGTCGATAATGAGGTACGGTGGCGATGGGACGAGTCCATCCGGCAACTCGAGCGCGTCGTGGCCTAGAGCCTTCTCACTGGAAAGAGATGCCGCAAACTGAGAGAGTATGTTTAGGTAAAGGGACGACAAGGAGGTTCGCGGCATGCCGAAGACACATTACTTTCCAGAAGATCAGGTCCACCACGTCTGGGACAACGAGCAGGAGCCCGTGCTCACGATCGAGCCGGGCGATACGGTCGTCTACCACACCCGCGAGGTCTCGGACGGACAGATAGGGCCAGACTCCACCGCGGACATCCTCTCGAGCCTCGACTGGGACAGCCTCTACCCGCTCGCCGGCCCCGTCGCGATGAAGGACTCCGAGCCCGGCGACATACTTGCGGTCGAGGTCCTGGATATCCATACCCAGGGCTGGGGCTGGACCGCCGTCTTACCAGGCTTCGGGCTGTTGCCCGAGGATTTCCCCGATGCCTACCTCAAGATCTTCGACCTCACCAACGGCGATTACACACTATTCAAGGACAACATCGCCATCCCCATAGAGCCTTTCTTCGGAACGATGGGCGTTAGCCCATCCGGTCCCGAGAAGCCCGTCATCATGCCGCCTGGACCGTTCGGCGGCAACATGGACACCCGCCACATCACCAAGGGTTCCGTCCTGTACCTGCCCGTGCAGCACGCAGGCGCGCTCTTCTCCTGCGGCGACGCCCACGCAGCACAGGGCGACGGCGAGGTCTGCGTCACCGGAATCGAGAGCCCCGTGTACGCCGCGTTGCGCTTCGACCTGATCAAGGACAGAAGCATCCCGGCCCCCCAGTTTCAGACTCCTGGACAGCTAACGCCGTTGGTCGACGAGGCGGGCTGGTACGCCACGATGGGCGTGAACGAGGACCTTATGCAGGCCGCGAAAGACTCTTTGAGGGCGATGGTCGAGCATATAAGCACAGCCTACGGGCTCGAGCCCGTCGAGGCTTACGTGCTGGCTAGCCTCGTGGTGGACCTCAAGATCTCCGAGATCGTGGACCAGCCGAACTGGATCGTCTCCTCGTACTTGCCTCTGGCCATCTTCGGGTAACTGTCTACGATCCATTTCCCTCGTAACGTTTGAGAGACAGTCGTCCGGTATAGTGGGGTCGTGACGGAAGGAGCAAAGGAACAGGACCGGGGAGCCGGCGGGGCTCTGGTATCGGGGAGTTCGTGCGTAGAGACTGTACGAAAGACCAGGCCGAAAACCGTCCCTGCGCACGATGCATCAGTCCCTTCCTCGCAGTATAAAGCCGCATGAGGCATGCTCATAGAAGGAGGGCTCTGATGAACCACGAACCGCTGACGACGATCGAGCGCGAGGTTGCGAGCTGGCCTGGGGTCAGTACCGGCGACACCGGCAGAGGCGGACTTCAGCTCAATTACGGCAAGGTGGAACTCGGGCATCTGCACGGCTCGAGCTTCGCCGACCTGCCCTTTCCCAAGAAGATACGTGACAAGCTGATATCCGAAGGACGGGCTTCGGTGCATCCGCCGCTGCCCGACTCGGGTTGGGTACGCCGGAGGATGGATGGTCCCGGTGACGCGGAAGCCGTGATCGAGCTCTTCCGCATGAACTACGAACGCGCACGGGCCCGTGCCGAACGTCGCGCGGCTTCCGAGTCTGCCGGGAGATGAACACTTATGTGACCAATCTCAATGCCGCTCTCGAGAACACGCCGAGGCTGACCCCGGCAACGTCCAAGAGTTGCTCGCAAACATAGAATCCGTCCCAGTCGATATCCGCACCGCGGTGAGCGCGAGCTCGCAGAGAAGCCGGAAGCCGAACGGCGCATAGACGAGATCCTCGAGCGGCTGGCATAACGGCGATCGCACCCCGGCGTGATGTAGGCGTGGCGCTCAAAGCCCTGCGGAGGTCTGTCCCCGCTCGTCAGAAATGCCGAGCTGCCGTGAGAGTTCTTCCGGGTCGGTGGTCGGGGTCTGGCAGGCGTAGTGGACGCAGACGTAGGCTGTGGCTTTGCCTTCTCGGGCGGGGCGTTGGGCGAGGAGGGGGATCAGGCCGCCAGCCTCGTCGTCATCGGGACCACGGCCCGCGACGACCTTGTTGGGGAGATAGCCGGCATAGACCGTCTCTAACAGGACTCTCGTGTCCTGCGCTTCCGGGTAGCCGACTATGGCTATCTCGCGGGTCTCCGAGATGGACAGGTCGAGGGCGCAGAGTAGGCGCCCGAACCCGCTTGGGACTTTCTCCATGCCGCCAGCGAGCCTTTCTAGGACATCCTCAGCACGCTGGCGGTAGTCGCCACGGTCGAGGAAGAGGGCGAGCTTGAGGAGTACCTCGGTGGCGACAGAGGTTCCTGAGGGCGCGGCGTTATCGTAGACGTCGCGCGGGCGGGTGACGAGCTCTTCGTGGTCGGCCGGGGTGTCGTAGAAAGCACGCTTCTCCTCGTCCCAGAAGAGCTCGGAGACGGCATCCAGGAGAGCGTCGGCCTCGATGAGCCATCGCGTCTCGAAGGTGGTCTCGTAGAGGGCGACTAGCCCGTCAGCGGCCATCGCGTAGTCCTCCAGGTAGCCGTTGAACCTCGCCCGGCCGCCCTTATAGGAGCGATGGATGCGGCCGTCTTCCTTGAGCTTCTCTAGGATAAAGGTCGCGTTCTTTATGGCGGCGTCACGGTAGTCTTCGCGGCCTGTGACGCGGGCGGCGAGCGCGAAGGAGCGGAGCATGAGACCGTTCCAGGCGGCCAGGATCTTCTCGTCGCGTCCCGGCCTGACACGTTCTTCGCGCACGGCGAAGAGCTTCGCCCGGATCCCTGCGATACGGGCCCACAGTTCCTCCGGCGAGAGCCCGAACTCCTTGGCGACGGCCTCGGGCGGGCGGGCGACGTGCAGGATGTTCCTACCCTCGAAGTTGCCCCGCTCGGTCACGTCCCAGTAGCGCGCCGCGATGCTCGCTTCGTCAGGGTCGAGGGCGGCCTCCAGCTCGTCGGGCGTCCAGACGTAGAACTTCCCCTCCTCACCCTCGGAGTCGGCGTCCTCGGCGGAGTAGAAACCCCCTTCCTCGCTCGTCATGTCGCGCAGGACGTAGTCGAGGGTCTCCTCGGCGATACGAAGGTAGAAAGCGTCTCCGGTAGCCTGGTACGTCTCGAGGTAAAGCCTGGAGAGGAGGGCGTTATCGTAGAGCATCTTCTCGAAGTGGGGGACGAGCCAGTACTCGTCCACGGAGTAGCGGGAGAAGCCGCCGCCGAGCTGGTCGTAGATGCCCCCGTTCGCCATCTGCCGGCACGTCAACTCCACGCCGTCGAGCGCGGACCTCTCTCCTGTGCGGTGGTGGTGGCGAAGCAGGACCTCCAGGTTCATCGCCTGGGGGAACTTGGGGGCGCCGCCGAAGCCCCCGAAGCGCCTGTCGAGCTGGGAGAGGAGGGCACCTGCCGCGCGGTCGAGCAGCTCGGTGCCCGCTGATTCTGCCTTGGGCATGACGGCTGCCGTCGAGGCCTGGAGGTAGTCGCGGACGGCCTGTGCGTTTTGCAGTACCTCTTCACGGCGGTTCTCGTAGGCATCGACGACGCTCAGGAGGAGCTGCTGGAAGGAGGGCATGCCGCGCGAAGGGATGGGCGGGAAGTACGTGCCGCCGTAGAACGGAGCGCCGTCGGGGGTGAGGAAGACGGTCATCGGCCAGCCGCCGTGACGGGTGAGTGCCTGGACGGCGGCCATGTAGATAGAGTCGATGTCGGGTCTTTCCTCGCGGTCTACCTTTACGTTCACGAAGTGCTCGTTCATCATGCGCGCGGTCTCATCGTCCTCGAAGGACTCACGCTCCATAACGTGGCACCAGTGGCACGCGCTGTAGCCGACCGAGAGAAGGACGGGTTTGTCTTCCTCACGCGCCCTCTTCAACGCCTCCTCGCCCCACGGATACCAGTCCACGGGGTTGTCCTTGTGCTGGAGCAAATACGGGCTCGTCTCATTCGCCAGCCTGTTGGCCACGGCCTCTCACCTCTCAAAACGGCGTCTAGCTGCGAACCCTAACGTACCACGGATCGGGGGTTCGGTATTTGGCGCCTCCCATCCGGTCCGTTGATCACGTCCGCGCCCGGTATGGAACAAGGGCTCGGGCGCCGCTCAACTGCGCGTAGTTCTCCTGTGTGGGCCAATGTTTAGCCCGTCAAGATGCGGGTAGACAGAATACGGATAGGGAAACGTGAGCAAGGAGGCAGCGGCCATGTGCTACTCCTACAGGGATCGCCGGATGGACGAAGAGGCCCGTAGGAAGCAGTGGGAGAAAGAAGAACGCAGGCGCCGCGAACAGCAGAAGGAGCGCCAGGCGAAGAAAGATCGCGAGTTGGTAAAGGCCTAGAGAAGGGGCCTCCAAAAACTCTATGATCACGGGCCCCGGACCGCGGTCCGGGGCCTCTGTCGTAAGGTTCTAGGGAAGGAGATCGGCGATGGATGTCCGGAAGCTCGAAGAGACGGCCCGTGAGCTCGTAGCTCCGGGGAAAGGCATACTCGCCGCAGACGAGAGCTTCGGCACCATAGGCAAGCGGTTCGAGGCAGTCGGCATAGAGTCGAGCGAGGAGAGCCGTCGGGCCTACAGGGAGATGCTCTTCACCACGGAGGGCATCGGGGAGTTCCTCTCCGGTGTGATCCTCTTCGACGAGACCATACGCCAGGAGACCTCGGACGGCACCCCGATACCCCAGGCGCTCGAGCGCGCTGGCGTCATCCCCGGCATCAAGGTAGACAAGAGCACCGTCGATTTGCCCCTCTCGGAAGGCGAGAAGTTCACCCAGGGTCTCGACGGACTTGGCGACAGGCTCGCCGAATACAGGGAGCTTGGGGCGCGCTTCACCAAGTGGCGGGCTGTCATAACCGTAGGGGATGGCATCCCCACCGAGAGCTGCATAGAGGCCAACGCTGAGGCGCTCGCCCTCTACGCGGCGTTCGCCCAGGAGCACGACCTTGTCCCCATAGTCGAGCCCGAGGTCCTGATAGACGGAGATCACTCCATCGAGCAGTGCTACGACGCCACGGAGTGGATGCTGAATCGGACCTTCGACGAGATCTACGAGCACGGCGTCGAACTCTCAGGGATGCTCCTGAAGCCCAACATGGTCATCTCCGGCAAGGGCGCGCCACAACAGTCCAGCGTGGAAGAGGTAGCAAGGGCGACGGTGGAGTGCCTGCTCAGGACGGTGCCGCCGGCGGTACCAGGCATAGTCTTCCTCTCAGGCGGCCAGACCGACCTGCAAGCGACGGCCCACCTCAACGCCATGAACTCGCTGTACGGGGGCCTGCCGTGGGAGCTCTCGTTTTCCTACGCGCGGGCGCTGCAGGGGCAACCGATGGAGATCTGGGGCGGAGACGAAAGTAAGGTCCAGGCGGCCCAGAAGGCTTTCCACCACAGGGCGAAGATGAACAGCGCCGCACGCTCCGGCGACTACTCGGAGGAGATGGAAGAACAAGCAGCATAAAGAGCTAGTCAGCGCGCCGCCCTGCGGGCGGCTCTCAGCAATTCAGCCAAGTGCAGCCGGGTGTAGGCCTCACCCGAACTTCGGGAGCACATCCCTCTGAGGTTCTACCGCGCGACGGGGCGAGGCGCCGCGGGCGGACGAAGCTGAGATGCTGAAGTGCTGACAAGCGAAGGCGAAGCCAGAGCGTGCAGAATTGCGCGATCGGCTTTTAGGCTGATCGCTTCAGATTCTTTCGGCGCGCACGATCAATCGATTCTCGAAGGTGGGGATAGGCGTACACGTCTGTAACGTCAGCAGGTCCCTACCCCTAACCCTCCCGGTTACCCAGCTGTCCTCAGATCCTACTACAAAGCTCTCTATAACCCTGTAGTTGTATCTCCCTCCTTGTGGACCCCTCAAAGTTACCCTCTCCCCTCCTCTCAGCTCGTTTAGCCTATAGAAAACAAGGTGGCTTCCCGTCCCCGGCCATCCCAGCCTGTGTCCTGCCAGATAGACGTTTTTCTCTGGGCTATCAGACCAGGGATATGAGGTGCCTGGGAGGTGGATTACCCCCTGATCCAAGGCTCTAGTAGAGTCGGAGGAGAGGACGGGAACGTTCTTGAGGCCCATAGATCTTATGGTGAGGCTCATGATGGCGCCTGGGGGCAGGTTGTAGTGTCTTGGTTGGTTAGCAGCCCTTAGTTGCTGATCTGTTGGCAGTGGATAGTCGTACTGCTGAGGAGAGAGGATCTGGCTGCTTTGATCCGGGGATGACCCGTATCCGGACCCGCTCTCCGATGGTGGGCCCGATCTGGGCTCTGGCGGTTTATCTGGCTCCGATGGCCGGGCTGGTATGGTTGTTGCCTGGGACCTGGGCGGAGATATGTCCTTCTCTACCCACGGGTCGACGTCGGGGTCTGAGCGGACGAGTGGCTCGGTGGCGGACTTCACCTCCGGTTTCGCGGCTGCAGACTCTATCGGCCGGTCGAGGAAGGCGGCGACGGCCACCACGATGGTGAACCCGAGCGCGAGGATCATGGCACCCATCCCGACCTTGAGGAGTGGGTCTCCCTCGAACCTGCGGGTTAGATCCTCACGTCGCACGGCAGAGTCGCGCTACCGTCCGGCTGCTACCAGGACGAGACGTAGGACCGCGCCATGCTCCCCACTGTTGTCTGTCGATGTGCCCCCGGTGTTGCCGTCGAGTACGAGTCCCCTGTTATCCATGACACTCACCCCATCCCCTTCCGCTGTGCTCTAAGATCAACCGGCGAGGCTGTACTCGGGAACCCTCAGAGCGTTGCGATGCACACTGCATCATATACTGCTCGGGTATCCTGTTCTACATCTTCGAGCGCCAATCTCCGAGACAGAGCTAGGGATGACAGTGCTCGTATGCAAATTTACGCCACGTAATTACCCCCAATGTTACAGGTATAAGTGCAAGAGGTACATAGTTGACCCACCTCACGAAACGAGGTTAGGTTCCTCCGTTCGGGGCACCTACAATATGGAGAAGCTGAAATGCTGACGAGCCGCTCGTAGGGCGGCGTGCTGACAGCCAGGAGCGGCAAAGGAGCGACTATGAAGCGGTCGAAGAGCGCGGACCCGGCCCACGACATTCTGGGTTACGAACGGCAGCAGTTGGACGCCATCTTCCGTCCCGAGACGGTGGCTGTGATCGGAGCGAGCGAGCGGCCCGGGAGCGTGGGGCGCACGATCATGTGGAACCTCGTGAGCAGCCCGTTCGGCGGGACGGTCTTCCCCGTGAACTCGCACAGGCCGAGCGTACTCGGCATAAAGGCCTACCCTTCGGTCTCCGAAGTGCCGGCCAGGGTGGACCTCGCTGTCATCGTCGCACCTGCGCCTGCGGTGCCTGGGATTATCCGCGAGTGTGTGGAGGCTGGTGTCGAGGGGGCCATAATCATCTCAGCCGGTTTCAGGGAGACGGGGTCCGAGGGGGCAGAGCTAGAGCGTCAGGTCCTCGAGGAGGCCAGGCGGGGCAGGATGAGGATCGTCGGCCCCAACTGCCTCGGCGTCATGAATCCAACAACCGGCCTCAACGCCACCTTCGCGGGCGCTATCGCCCGTCCCGGTAACGTGGCCCTTCTAAGCCAGAGTGGGGCTTTGCTCACGGCCATCCTGGACGAGAGCTTTTTGGAGAACATCGGGTTCTCGGCGCTCGTCAGCACAGGTTCCATGATGGACGTAGGCTGGGGAGACCTGATCTACTTCCTCGGCGACGACCCCTATACGAAGAGCATCGTCATCTACATGGAGTCGGTCGGCGACGCCCGCTCGTTCCTCTCGGCAGCCCGCGAGGTCGCCCTGGCCAAACCGATAATAGTAATCAAAGCCGGACGCACCGAGGCAGCAGGTAAGGCGGCGGCCTCGCATACAGGCTCTTTGACCGGCTCGGATGAGGTGCTCGACGCGGCCTTTTCGCGTAGCGGCGTGCTGCGTGTAGACGAGATCTCCGAGCTGTTCGGGATGGCCGAGGTGCTAGGCAAACAGCCGCGCCCCAAGGGACCGCGCCTGACGATCCTGACGAACGCCGGCGGTCCCGCCGTGCTCGCGACGGACGCCCTTATCGGTTACGGTGGCGATCTGGCGGAGATATCCGAAGAGACCATGGACGCCCTGAACGCGTTTCTCCCCGTTCCCTGGAGCCACGGCAACCCTGTAGACGTGCTAGGCGACGCCGATCCTGAACGCTACGCGAAGACGCTAGAGACCGCGGCGGGCGACCCCCAGAGTGACGGACTGCTGGTCATCCTCACGCCGCAGGACATGACAGACCCGACAGCAACGGCGGAGCGGCTCGCGCCCTACGCGAACAACACAAGCAAGCCGGTGCTCGCGAGCTGGATGGGTGGACCGGCTGTCGCGGCAGGGGAGTCGATCCTGAACGGCGCAGGCATCCCTACCTTCGACTACCCCGATACGGCAGCCCGAGCCTTCACGAACATGTGGAAGTACACATACAACCTGCGCAGCATCTACGAAACCCCCGAACCTGCCGAAGAGGAAAGCGCGGACCGCGGGTGGGTAGAGGGGATCATAGATCACGTCCGCGACTCTGGCCGCACCATCCTTACCGAGTTCGAAGCGAAGCAAGTCCTCGCCGCCTATGGTATCCCGACCGTCCAGACGGAGGTTGCGCGCAGCCCTGATGAGGCCGTGGAACTGGCAGATAACCTCGGCTACCCCGTGGTCCTCAAGCTCGACTCGGAGACCATAACCCACAAGACCGACGTGGGCGGCGTGCGCCTGAACCTGCAGAGCGCCGACGAGGTCAGGCGGGCCTACGAGGAGATGGAGTCCTCTATAAGGGAGAGCCACAGGCCCGAGGACTTCGGCGGCGCCGCCGTCCAGATGATGGTCGACTTCGACGGCTACGAGCTGATCGTCGGCAGCAGCCTGGACCCGCAGTTCGGTCCCGTCCTGCTCTTCGGGTCCGGCGGCTCGCTGGTCGAGGTGTACAAGGACCGGGCCCTCGCCCTCCCGCCGCTGACCACCACGCTCGCGAGACGGATGATGGAAAGGACCCGCATCTTCGAGGCGCTGGGTGGCGTCAGGGGCAGGGCGCCCGTCGACGTCGGCGCCTTGGAGAGATTACTCGTTCGCACGAGCCAGCTCGTCGTCGAGCAGCCCTGGATCAAAGAGCTCGACATCAACCCGCTCCTGGCCTCGCCGGAGCGCCTGATAGCCCTCGACGCCCGTATCGTTCTGCACGACCCTGAGATGAAGGACGAAGAGCTCCCACGAACCGCGATCCGTCCTTACCCGAAACAGTATGTCTCCCAAGAAGTGTTGCGCGACGGCACGCCTGTGACGATACGCCCGATCCGTCCCGAAGATGAGCCCTTGATGGTGCGCTTCCACGAGACCCTCTCGGAACAGAGCGTCTACATGCGCTACTTCCACATGATGAACCTCGACCAGCGCACGGCCCACGAGCGCCTGACGCGCATCTGCTTTATAGACTACGACCGTGAGATGGCGCTGGTCGCCGAGCGAACCGATCCAGAGACCGGGGAACGTGAGATCATGGGCGTAGCCCGCCTTAGCCGCCGCGGCGCCGTCCCCGAAGAGGCAGAGTTCTCGATCCTCGTCAGCGACCGCTTCCAGCGCCGGGGCATCGGCACCCTGCTCCTGACTCGCATCCTCGAGGTCGCCCGCGCCGAGGGTCTGAGCCGTATCACCGCAGAGATACTCCTCGATAACCGCCCCATGCAACGCATCTTGAAGAAGCTCGGCTTCCACCTCCGCCGCGACACCGAAGAGATGGTCGTGAAGGCGGATCTCGACCTCCGTCAGCATGTCAGCTAGTCAGCACGCGCCCTGTCGGGCGCCTGTCAGCACTTCAGCTTCTTGTTTTGCCTCGTAGCCGAATGCGCGATGGATGAGGCGGGCTTACTCGACCACATCTTCCCTATCGCTAATGATTCCCATTAACCAGTAACAATAATCGTTCTTGATTTATAGCTGAGTGTGGTTAGAATTTTGGGGTGGGTTATACGTCGTGTATTCGGGAGGAGAGTATTTGGCGGCCTGGCTAGAGCGATTGGGACTTGGGGGCCGGGAGATGACGGCTTCGGGACACAGCAAGAACTTCGTGCTGCGAGTTGTGCAGCCTAGTCTCGTGGGTTTGATGGATGGATCGGTTTCTACGCTGGCACCGTTGTTTGCGACGGCTTTTGCGACGAGGGACCCGAGGATCACGTTTCTGGTCGGGCTTGCGGCCGCGGTGGGGGCTGGTATCAGCATGGGCTTCTCGGAGGGGCTTTCTGACGATGGGTCGCTCACCGGGCGTGGGAGCCCTTACGTACGAGGTGCGATCACGGGCCTCGCCACGTTCGTAGGCGGCATCCTGCATACCTTGCCTTTCCTCATCCCGCACGTCAATCTGGCGCTCTACGTAGCTTTTGGGGTGGTTGGTCTCGAGCTGCTCGCCATCTCCTTTATCCGCTACCGTTACTTCGACATGAGCTTCCTCATGTCGGCGATGCAAGTCATCCTCGGCGGTGCGCTCGTCTTCGCCTCTGGCATCCTGATAGGTAGTGCGTAAAGCGATTTGCAGAAGTTGGTCTTCTGCAAATCGCGCTGGTCAGCACGCTGCCTGCTGCAGCTCGTCAGCACTTCAGCATTTCAGCTTTTTGTTTGCGGAGAGGCTGACAGGCTGACGCAGGCCGTAGCATGCTGACAGCTCAGCTCTTCGGCGCCTCGTAAAGCTGTATGTCGTTGCCTTCGGAGTCTTTGAAGGTCGCCACGCGACCCCATGGATGCTCGGAGATCTCGGCTGGCACCTCGACACCCTGCTCCTTCAGATTACTAACGGTCTCCTCTAGGCTGCCTTCGGGCTGGAAGGTAACGACGGGGCCGCCTTCGCCCTGGGCTCCTGAGGGTTCGCGCCCGTTCAGGCCAAGCGCAAGGCCGTTCGCGTCCACCTCGGCCAAATCTCCGTCCCTAGAGTATCCATATAGAAACCCTTGCCCCGTTCTATGTCCTGCACCGGCATCCAGACCACTGCTACGCCTCTGAGCATTCGCTACCTCCTCTTATCGCGTCGGTCGGGATTAGGTTACAACCAGTACCCCCGGAGGCAGTAAGCAAACTAACGGAACGTCAGGAGAAAGCGCTCGACGATCTTCCCTTCGACTTCGGCAAGAGAAATGTCGTGGTCGAGTTCCCGGCTCAGGCTCGTGACGCCGAACTCCTTTATACCGCAGGGTGTGATGCGGTCAAACCAGCTCAGGTCGGTCTTCACGTTCAGGGCGAAGCCGTGGGAGGTGATCCAACCAGACGAGAACTTCACGCCGATGGCGGCGATCTTGTTCTCCCCTACCCATACACCCGTGTAATCAGGATGGTGCCAGCCTTCGAGCCCGTAGTCTGCGAGCACCCGGACGATGAGGCTTTCGAGTTCGCGGAGGTAGGCATGGGTGTCACGGATTTCGAGGCGCAGGATCGGGTACCCCACGATCTGACCAGGACCGTGGAAGGTTGCATCCCCTCCCCTATCGCTCCAGAAAACCTCGGCCCCCAGAGCCCTGAGGTACTCTTCTCCGGCGCCCAGGTTCCCCGCGTCCCTGGCCGCCCTTCCAACCGTGTAGACCGGCGGGTGCTCGCACAGGATGAAGGTGTCGGGGATCCCGTCGTTCTTCCTGAGCCGTACTAGATCTTTCTGGAGATCCCAGGCCTCCGCGTAAGGCGTCAATCCAGGCAGCCGCCGCACATCAACGGTCGTTTCGGATCGGGCCTGCTTCTCCAGGGTCATGCCCGGGCTCTAGACGCTCGCGACGCCGGCCGCAGGGCTCCGCCTGGCGCCTGAGGTCTGTTCGTGGGCGTGGTAGGAGCTGCGGACCAGGGGACCGCTCTCGACGTGCTTGAAGCCCAGTGAGAAGCCGTATTTGCGCAGGCTCGCGAACTCTTTAGGCGTATAGTAGCGGCTCATCGGCAGGTGGTTCTCTGAGGGCCTGAGGTACTGGCCGATGGTTAGGATGTCTACCTCGTGATCGCGCAAGTCGCGCATCGTCTTTTGGATCTCTTCTTCGACCTCGCCTAACCCGACCATAAAGCCGCTCTTGGTCAGGCCATCAGGGTTCAGCTCCTTGGCGTAGCGCAGCACCTCCAGGGAGCGTCCGTACTTCGCCTGCGGTCGGACCGCGAAGTAGAGGCGGGGTACCGTCTCGATGTTGTGGTTGAAGGTGTCAGGACGGGCGTCTATGACGGTCTTGACCGCTTCGCGATCGCCCTTGAAATCGGGGGTCAGGACCTCGACAGCGCAGCCGGGGACTTCTTCCCTGATCGCACGTATCGTCCCGGCGAAGATCGACGCCCCGCCATCCGCGAGCTCGTCGCGGTTCACGCTCGTGATCACAGCGTGCTCCAGGCCCATCTTCTTCGCGGCGTCGGCGACGCGATAGGGCTCATCGAGGTCGAGCTCGGTTGGCTTGCCCGTGAGCACGGCGCAGAAGCCGCATGAACGGGTACAGACGTTGCCGAGGATCATGAAAGTGGCGGTGCGGTTGTTCCAACACTCGCCGATGTTCGGGCAGCGGGCCTCCTCGCAGACCGTGTGGAGGTTCAGGCCGCGCATGGTTTCCTTGATATCGCGGTAGACCTCGCCGTCCGGGATGCGCGCCTTGAGCCATTCAGGACGACCGTGCGCGCCAGGGACTCCCCTCGCCTGCTGCCGGAAGGGCAGATACTCCGTCGGGGTTCCGTCGGGCGGCGGGGGCACGGGCCTGTCTTCCCAGCGGTGGCGGACCTGGAAGGTCTTCGTACCGTCGTCCAATACCTTCAGCTCTATCTGTCTGCGGGCCACAGCGCTCCTATCTTCTTCGCATTCTGCGCCTATGGTATAGCACGGAGGCCGTGCCGTGCCGTGTCACCTATCTCAGTGCGCAATGGGAAGGCTTCGGGCCTTCCCATTGCGGGCTACAGATCTCAGGAAGTGCACGAGAGCGACGTTGGCGCCACGTTGCTACGTGACCCCAAAACCCACCTGACGGCTGATACCTGAAACCTATATATGAATCGGGTGTCCTTCCGAGGCCATCGCCGCTTCCCCGACGACCTCCGAGAGGCTCGGGTGGGGATGCATGGTCATACCGATCTCCTCTGGGGTGCCCTCGACGAGCTTGGCGAAAACGCCTTCGGTGATGAGATCCGTGACCTTCGGCCCTATGGCGTGCATCCCGAGGATCAGATCTGTCTCCTCGTCGGCGACGACTTTGAAGAACCCGTTGGGCTCGCCCTCGATAAGCGCCTTGCCTATAGCCATGAACGGAAACTTCGTCTCCCTGACCTCGTAACCTTCCTCCTCGGCCTGCGCCTTGGTGAGCCCGAAAGAGGCCACCTCGGGCCTACAGAAGGTGACGCGCGGGACGAGGTTCCTGTCCTTGGGCATCGGGTCCTCGCCGGCCATGTGCTCGACGGCGATGATGCCCTCGTGTCCGGCCTCGTGGGCCAGCCAGAAACCCCCGACTACATCCCCTGCCGCGTACACGCCGTCCTCGGCCGTCCGCCCGTACCCGTCCACCTGGATGATGCCGCGCTCATCGAGCTCGACGCCGGTCGCGTCGAGGTTGAGGTCCTCGATAACGGTCTTCCGTCCGACTGCGACGAGCAACGCCTCGGCCTCCAGGGTGTCGCCACTAGCTTCGCTGGCCTCGCCTGTGGGCGGGTCCTCGCCGCCGTAGGAGCCGCCTTCGCCTTCCGTCTCCTCCTGCTCGCCCGAGTCTGCTCCGGCCACCTTGATCTTGATGCCACTGTCGGTCTTCTCCAGGCTCTCCGGGTCGGCTTTGGTGCTCGTGAGCACCGTAATGCCACGGTTCTCGAACTCCTTCTCGAGCGCCTCGGAGATCTCCGGATCCTCGAGCGGCACGAGACGGTCCAGGATCTCGACGATGGTCACCTCGGTGCCGAAGTCGTTGTACATGCTCGCGAACTCGACGCCGACGGCACCCGAGCCGAGGATGATCACGGACTCCGGGTAGCCCTCGTCGTTTGTGACGATGTCGTCTGAGGAGATGATCTTCTCATGGTCGAACTCCAGGCCTGGCAGGGTGTTGACGGCCGAGCCGGTGGAGATCAGGACGTTCTCCGCTTCGAGCTCCTCCTCGCCGTCTTCGGTCTCTACCTTTATCTTCTTGGGTTCGACGAAGCTGCCTACACCGTTGTAGACGGTGACCTTGTTCTTCTTCATCAGGCCCTGCACACCGCGCCTGAGCTGGTTGACGACCTGTTCGCGACGCTTGGCCGCCAGGGGGTAGTCGAACTCCACCTCGCCGACCTTGACCCCGTATTCTTCGCCGTTTCTGGCGTCGTGCAATAGATGGGCAGTCTGGAGCAAAGCTTTGGTCGGGATACAGCCCAAGTTCAGGCACGTCCCTCCGAGATGCCCGCCATCCCGCTTCTCGATGAGGGCTACGCTCATCCCCAGCTGGCTGGCCCGGATCGCCGGTATATATCCACCGTTCCCGCCGCCGATTACCACGAGGTCGAACTGATCAGCCACCCTTGGCTCCTTTCGCGTCTACTACCACAACGATTCTAACCTTCCCTCTCCTCCGGGGCTATCCTCCCGCTGGCAAGCAGGACAGAAGTGCGTCGGTCTCCCGCTTACCTTTTCCCGAACCACCTCTCCTTCACACCCCGGACACGGCCGCCCGTGCTTCTCGAAGACCCGCAGGTAGTTCTGATGCTCGCCTGGCCGGTTCAATATGTCCCTGTAGAGCCGCACAGTGGTGCCCCGATGCTCGACGCCGGCCGCTAGGTTGGACCGGATCGCCGCATGCAGCGCCTCCCATTCGCCCTCCGAAAGCGTGTTTGCCTTGCGCCTCGGATGCAGCCTCGCATCATACAGGATCTCATCGGCGTAGATGTTCCCTATGCCGGAGACGACTTTCTGATCAAGGAGCAGGGGCTTTATCTGGGCCCTCCGCGAACCGATGGCCCGCTGCAGATATCCCGCGTCGAACTCTTCCTCCAGGGGCTCTGGTCCAAGCGAGGAGAGCCGCTCTTCGAGTTCGTCCGCACCTAGCAGGCGCGCCCGCGTGAAGCCTGTCTCGTCGCGCAGGAAGAGCCTCCTGTCACCGTCGAGATCCAGGACGAGCATGAGCGCGGTCTCCGGCTCCTCGACGGGCGGCACGAGCAGGAGCTGGCCCCCGATCTTGAGCTGGAATACCAGCGAGTCCCCCGAGCCAAGCTCCACGATGAGGTGCTTGGCCCGCCGCCGCACCCCTGTGATTAGGACACCTTCGAGCCGACTTACGAACTCTTCCGCCAAAGGCTGCTCCACAAGCGAGGAGTCGATGACCCTGGCCCGCTCTATCTCCGAGCCGGCGACCAGCTCGCGCAGGTCTTCTTTTATGGTCTCGACCTCTGGCAACTCCGGCATACGAGTATTTATACCCGCTCGGCGGTTCCCTATTCTTGTTGCCTCATGCCGGTTTGCGCGCGACGAAGGCGGTGTGGCCCTCCGACAGCGGGTGAGCACCGTAGGATCGCATCGTTCGAACCCGGAAGCCCGCCTGTTCGAGTTCTGCGGATAACCTCGATGGGTCGTAGAGCCGCACACGATGCACCTCGTCATCCCGTCTGTAAAGCTCCCCCGCCTTGCGGAAACTCACGATCCGGCGCTCCATCGTACCCCGCTCGACGTCCTCCTCCCGCTCTGCGAGTACGGCCCAGTCCTCCCCCACGCGGAAACCTCTCGCCCTGGTACCAGGCGGTACCTGCCCAGGACCAAGCACGTCGAAGACGAAGACGCCGCCGGGGACGAGCGCGTCGTGAACGCGCCGGAAAAGGCGGCCAAGCCCCCGTTCCTCGTTCTCCGCATCGAAAAGATAATTGAGGACCTCGCTGACGGCCGTGACAGCCTGGCAACGTGGGATCTCGACCTCGAAGAGCGACCCCACCCTGAACTCCGCCTCGGGCACTCTATTGCGCGAGAGCTCGATCATAGCCTCGGAGATGTCGATCCCCAGGACCCTGTAGCCAGCGTCTACGAGCTCCCGAGCCCACAGACCGCTACCGCAACCGAGGTCGACAACAAGGCCATCGTGTATCCCGTCACGGTCCAGGACCTCCATTATGCCCGGCGCCGCTCCGAGGGCGAACTCAGCGTGGCCGACGTCGTGGATGTACGCGAGGTCCTCCCCGTACCACCGCGACGTATCGGTGCCTTCAGAGGTTATCTCAGTCCCCTGTAAGCCGGACGGAGGGAGCGTCGAACAGGGGGACGGGTTCCCTGTAGACGGCCCTGTAGAGACCGCCGAGCATAACGGAGCGGGCGTCGAGCGAGCGCATGGCGCCCTCATGGACTCTTCGTTGGCCTTCCTCGTCCCCTGCGTAGGGCGCGATGGCGTCCATCATGATGCGGGCGTGGGTCACGTCCATAGTGACGTGGCTGGTGAAGATCTCCAGCGCCTCATCAGGCAGGCCAGCAGCCTTTCTGAGGCCGTCGGAAAGGCGGGCGTAGATCGGGGGCACTGGCCACTCGCTGGCCGGCCCCAGAGCACCGAGCCCGAGCCTGAAGTCTGGATGGCCCGAGAGCGCATAGTGGGTGGTGATGTACATCTCTATCTCGGGCAGCGTCGGAGGTTCCTCCCACTCCTCCTCACCGATGCCAAGCGCCTCCAGGAAACGCCTGTACAGGGCTGGATGCGTTTCTTCGGGGTCGAGGTGGCCATACTCGTCGAAGAGAATCTCGGCAAGCGCGAGCTGGAGCTTCTCGTCGTCGCGACAGTTCGAAATAAGAGCGGCCAGGTACAACCGGCTCACCCTGACGTGCCTGTAGTACTGGATCGCAAACGTCCTTATCCCCTCCGCATCAGCATCCCCCTCCCCAAACCGCTCCAAGAAAGGGTGCGTTAGCGCAGGATGCCCGATGACCTCACGTTTCAGTCGCTGAAGAAACTCCTGCGGGTTCACCTGTCTCTCCTTCCAGAGAACACCCTACAGTTTATCTTAGCCAGTCAGCATGTCAGCACGCTACGGTCTGCGGCCTCCGCTTGTCAGCATGGCGGCTTCGCCGCCTTGTCAGCCAGTCAGCCAGAGCTCGGGCACGCGCAAGCTGAAATGCTGAAGTGCTGAGAGCCGCCGACCGGAGGGAGGCGGCGTGCTGAAATGCTAATTTCCAGGTAATTCGTCCTTGTCTCACCAGCCTCAGTGAGGTATAATAGCGACATGACAGATACGAAGAACAACATCAGGCAGGATTGGCTCAGCATCCCGCGGCGGCGGGAGGAGGAGCGTTTGGACCCGCACGTGTACAAGCGCGGCATCAACGGGCTGACGGTCGAGGAGGCGTTACGTCGGGCGTTTCCGAGGGTAATGGACATTCTGGGGAGGAGTGGCGAGGACTATTCCGAGTTCGAGCAGCAGTTGGTAAGGCAGACTGTCAGGGCTTGTCTGATCTCCCAGGTCTCCCGCGCGAACCTCTACCGCATCGCCGGCATCCTGGTCGCCGACAGGCGCGACGAGGGAGCGCACATCGATACTTCGCTCGCGCTCGCCTACGTTGCGGCGCTCAGGGAAGCGTTCCTCACGGAGCTCTCCGTCGGCGAGCGCGTACAGACGCCGCTCGGTTCCGGGGAGGTCCGCTACGTCTCTGGTGACGGCGCAAACGCCGCCGTCAAGCTAGACAACGACTACGAGGTATGGCTGCCGGCTGAGAGGGTGTCGCGTCCCGGCTCGCCCATGCGTCGCGCCTCCTAGAGAGGCTTGTCATAGACAGGAAGCTTTCCGGTAGACTAGGAGGGTCGTAGGGGCAATAGAGGACGCGCCATGGAGAAGAGTAAAGCACGGGTGATCTGCAACCCTTCCTCCGGTGGCGGCTACTACGACCCCGATGAGATCCGTGACGAGCTCGAGGGCCTAGAGGTCGACTGGGTCCAGACCGAGGGCCCTGAGGATGCGATAGGGGCCGCTGAGGAGTGGAGCGAGGGCCTGCTCATCGTCGCCGGGGGAGACGGCACGATCAACGACGTGGTCAACGGGCTAGGCAGGGCAGGTTTTCCCGAAGGTGTCACTCTGGGTATCCTGCCCACCGGTACGGGCAATGACCTCGCCGCGACGCTTGCCGTCCCGGATGATCTGGAGCTCGCGGAGGACGTCATCCGGCAGAAGCGGGTGCGGCGGCTAGACGTGGCGAGGGTGCGTTCGGAAGGCGTTGGCGAG
>DATDKO010000189.1:0-5029 GCA_036519935.1 Rubrobacter sp.
GCAAGTTCAGGAGGCGCCGCAGGTGGGCCGCGTTCTGCCTGCTGTTGTCGCTTGCCCTTATGGTCTTCGGTGTAATGTTGTTGAGTGAAATAGGCTCCCCTGACCAGCAACCGGCCGCCTCCGGTGGCGTAGGGAGGGCCACCGTGGAGAGGGCGGCTTCTGTGCGCGTGGCCGAGGCCCCCGAGGCTACAAGCGGGCAGAAGAGGGACAGGGCGCAGTTCCTGGCCTCGGAAGAAGAGGACAAGAAGACCGCGGCCGAGAAGAGCGAGGTCGACAAGGAGGCCGCGCAGAAGGCGGATGAGAAAGGGGCTGCCGGTGATCAGGCGGCGCAGAAGCCTGACCCGAAGAAGCCATCTGCGATACCGACGCCGCCCACGAACGACCTGTGGATGTCCATCCCGGCGCTCGGGCTCTACGACAACTACGTGACCAACTCCGGGGCCCATTCCGCGATGGATTATGGGGCCATCAAGCTGCCCCATACGGCCTTCCCCTGGCAGGACAACGCGAACACCTACATTGCGGCGCACAGGCTCGGGTGGCCCGGTACGGCGAGCGACCATCAGTTCTACAATCTGCCGCTTCTGGCTGAGGGGGATGTGATCTACCTCGGCGACGTCAACGGGACTACCTACACTTACGAGGTTACGGGGTTCAAGGAGATAACGCCGGACGAGACGTGGGTAACAACTCCCAAGCCAGGAAGGGACATGGTCTCGTTGCAGACGTGCATAGAGAACTTCGGTGACTACTGGACGATGGGCCCGAACTGGTACGTGCGCTACATAGTGCAGGCCGACAGGGTCTCCGTGGACGTAGCCAAGTAAGCACTTCGGCCTCTTGTTATCGTCTACGATCTCTAGCTCGTAGGCCGAATACGCGATTCGTGGCAGAAAGATCTTTCTGCCACGAATCGCTGTAAGTGTGTCGCCAGGCACACTCCTGTAGCGTCCCTTGCCAGGGGAATGCGTTCTTTGGTACGTTGCGCAAAAGCGTCTATACTGGCCGCTCCCGTCGCGGTGGCGGGCCCTGGTAGTTCGAGACAGGAGGGTAACTCACATGGCACTGGTTACGATGCGCCAGCTTCTGGACGAGGCGGCGAACGGGGGCTACGGCGTCGGGGCGTTCAACGTCAACAACCTGGAGCAGGTCCAGGCGATCATGGAGGCCGCGCGGGAGACAGGGTCTCCCGTCATCATCCAGGCTTCGCGAGGCGCGCGCAAGTACGCCAACGACCGCTTTCTGTACCATCTCATGGAGGCCGCAACGGAGGTATACCCCGAGATCTCCGTTGCCCTGCACCAGGACCACGGCAACTCCCCCGAGACCTGCAAGAGCGCCATAGAACTGGGCTTTACCAGCGTCATGATGGACGGCTCGCTCATGGACGACGGCAAGACCCCCGCGGACTTCGAGTACAACGTGAATGTCACGCGCGAGGTGGTCGAGATGGCTCACGAGTCAGGCGTCACCGTAGAGGGCGAGCTAGGGACGCTCGGCGGCATAGAGGACGACGTTGGCTCGGGTGAGGTGAACCTGACGGATCCCGACCAGGCCGTGGAGTTCGTCGAGCGGACGGGGGTAGACGCTTTGGCGGTCGCCATCGGGACGAGCCACGGGGCTTACAAGTTCACCAAAGAGCCGGACCGCGAGGTCCTCGCCATGCACATCATCGAGGAGATCAACGAGCGGCTTCCGACCACGCACCTCGTCATGCACGGCTCCTCCAGCGTGCCCAGAGAGCTCGTCGACATTATCAACGAGTATGGCGGCGACATACGGCCCACGTGGGGCGTGCCTGTGAGAGAGATACAAGAGGGCATCAAGCACGGCGTGAGGAAGATCAACGTCGACACCGACCTGCGCCTGGCGGCGACGGGTGCGATCCGCAAGGCCTTCGCCGAGGACCCTTCGGAGTTCGATCCCCGCTACTACCTGAAGCCCGCCAGGGACGCGATGCAGAGGGTCGTAAAGGCGCGCATGGAGGCTTTCGGGCAGGCAGGCCACGCGAAGGACTACGATCCCATCTCACTCCCAGACATGGCAGTCCGCTACAAGGAACAGGGCCACCAACTGACGGTTACTTGAGCGAGAATCATCTGCCAAGAGTGCACGGAGGACCCTCGCCGGGGCCCCCTAGGCCCGGTGCCTGACCAGGATGGAACGCGCAAGGGGTGCGCCGAGGGCGTGGGAGACTCCATCCTCGTCCTCTGCGGTGACGACGCCGTCAAGCGCGCGGACCTCCCTCACCCGGAGCGCACGCCCTGGCACGAGCCCAAGACCCCGCAGGTAGGTAAGCACGGCGGGGTCCCTGTTCTCTACCCGCGAGACGACGAAACGTCCGCCGGCCTGCGTCCCACTGAGGGGTCGCGAATCCTCGGGCGGGAGCGCGCCGTCGGACGCGGGGATGGGCGCGCCATGGGGATCCCGCTCCGGATGGCCAAGAAGCTCGGCCAGGCGCTCCGTGAACTCGTCGGAGACGGCGTGTTCCAGCCGCTCGGCCTCCTCGTGTACGTCCTCCCACGAGTACCCTAGATGCTCGAGTAGGAACGTCTCGATCAGGCGGTGCCGCCGCACCAGCCGCAAAGCCTCCGCACGCCCCCGCCTCGTAAGGGAGGCCCCCCGATAGGGCTCGTACAGGGCGAGTCCCATCCCCTGTAACCTCGCGAACATGTTGGTTACCGAGGCAGAAGAGACGGAGAGCCTGTCCGCTACGCCCTTGGTCGATGCCGCCCCCGAGCCCGCAGTCTCCCACACGGCCTTGAGGTAATCCCCGACCGAGGCGGAAGGCTCAGTGACTGCTAAATTCCCCATTTACGATCACAATATAGGTTACCAGAACAATTTTATCAAGCGAGAATACTTTGACATGTAGCCTGAGTTTGTCGTAATATTAGACAGAGCTAAAATTATTTCGGGGTATGTAGTCTCCCGATGGCGCAGCGGACGGAACAGGATGGCGCGCATGGATGAATCGAGATGGGGGGTTTCACGCCGGGATTTCCTGCGGGCCGCTGGCGTCGCCGGGGCTCTAGGGGTTTCCGGTAGCCTGTTAGGGGCCCGCGCGGCCCTCGGGCACGACGGAGAAGAGCATGGGGCGAACCATGGGGCGAGCCACGGGGCTGCAGACTCCGGCGGCGTGGCCGCGCACGGGGGCAACGGGACGGTTGGGGATGTGGACCTCTCGAGGTTCGATCCCTCGAAATTCATGAGGCACTTCTACTGGGGTGAGGAGCGGACCGAGGGTGGCAGGACGGTTCGAGAGTACGAGTTGAGTGCGGAGGCGGTGGAGGTAGAGGTGGCGCCTGGGGTGATGTACCCGGCGTGGGCCTACAACGGGCAGGTGCCTGGGCCCACGTTGCGCGCCAGGGAGGGCGACCTGTTGCGGGTGGTGTTCAAGAACAGGGATGCGCACCCGCATACGATCCACTTTCACGGCTTCCACCCTGCGGGAATGGACGGGGTGTTCGAGCTTGTCGCGCCGGGGCAGGAGTTCGTCTACGAGTTCGACGCCGAGCCGTTCGGGTGCCACCTCTACCATTGCCACGTCATGCCCCTCAAGAAGCACATCGAGAAGGGGCTCTACGGTGCTTTCATCATAGACCCGAGGGAGGGGCGCGAGGAGGCCGACGAGCACGTGATGGTCTTGAACGGCTTCGACACCAACTTCGACGGCGCGAACGAGGTCTACGCCGTGAACACCGTAGCCTTCCACCACCAGCGCCATCCCGTCCAGTTAAAGCTCGGGCAGCTGGTGAGGATCTACGTGGTCAACGTGCTCGAGTTCGACTTCGTGAACAGCTTCCACACGCACGCCAACTTCTTCGACTACTATCCGACGGGGACCAGGCTGGAGCCCTCCGAGTTCACTGACACCAAGATGTTTGCCCAAGGGGAACGGGGCATCATGGAGTTCAGCTACGACTTCCCCGGACTCTTCATGTTCCACGCCCACGTCAGCGAGTTCGCCGAGCTCGGTTGGATGGGCCTCTTCGACGTGAAGGAGTAGGAGATGGGACGAGAGCGTGGACCGGTCTGGGTTCTTTTGGGGCTCGCGCCGTTGCTGGGGTTGGGCGTACTGCTGGCCGCCATCGTGCTGAACGGGGCGGGGATAGACCGTGAGGACCGTCCGCCCGTCGAGGACCTCACCATCGATCGGGTGTCGCTGCCTACGCCAGACGAGATAGTGGTGAGCGTGACCAACGGGGGTCCCGAGCCTGTTAGCGTGAGCCAGGTGACGGTGAACGAGGCGCTCTGGGACTTCCGGGCGGAGCCGGACGCCACGATCCCGCCGCTTGGTTCCGCGGAAATCACCTTGCCTTACTCCTGGGTTGAGGGCGAGGCATACGGGATAACCCTCATTACGGGCACAGGGACCACCTTTTCCGCTGAGGTGCCTGCGGCGGTGATCACACCGACGTTCTCGGCAGAGACGTTCTGGCGCTACGCGCTGATCGGGACCTACGTCGGCGTGATACCGGTGGCCCTCGGGCTGCTTTGGTACCCCTTCCTCAGACGCCTGGGCTCCGCTGGGATCGGGGCCGTACTGGCCCTCACGCTGGGGCTCCTGGTCTGGCTGGTCGTGGACACGCTGCTCGAGGCAGTGGAGGTAGCCGGACGGTTGCCTGGGGTCTTCTCCGGCGTCCCGCTGGTGCTCATGGCGGCGCTGCTCGCCCTACTCGGGCTGTTGGGGGCCGAGCGATTGTTTAGGAGGCGCGGGGAGACGAGCAGGCTCTCGACATCATACCGGATTGCCCTGGGGATAGGTCTGCACAACCTGGGGGAGGGGCTGGCTATCGGCGCGGCGTTCGCCCTCGGGGAGGCTGCACTTGGGACGTTCCTCGTGGTCGGGTTCACGTTGCACAACATTACAGAGGGGGTAGGCATCGCGGCGCCCATTCTCGAAGAGAGGCCACGCCTAGCGCACTTCGCGGGCCTGGCGCTGCTTGGTGGGGGACCTGCGGTGTTGGGGACCTGGATCGGCGGCTTCGCCTACTCCAACCTCGCCTCGGCCGTGTTGCTCGCTCTC
>DATDKO010000190.1:0-7427 GCA_036519935.1 Rubrobacter sp.
CCCTCGCACTCGAGGTTACCCGAGATCTCGGCGTCTGGGCCAAGGTCCACGTCTCCCCATCCTACGTTTACGTCCCCCTTTACGGGAGCGTTCACGTAAACGTCCCCGAACTCGGCACGTACGTCGCCTTCTACGGGGCCTTCGATCTTCACGTCACCGAAACCTGCGTCGATGTCACCCTTCACCTTGCCGCTTACGAGGACGTCCCCAAACCCGGAATGCACGTCGTCCTCTACCAGTCCGTGTACTTCGAGGTCACCGGCTCCGGTCGAAACGTCGTGCTCGACTCCTTGACGACCCACCACGACATCGCCAACGAGCCGCTCCTCCGCCGCGTGCGCGGGGAGCGGCAGGAGTACGACGAGACCGAGGATCATAACCGAGACGGTAAGCAGGGGCAGAGCGTCGACGCGAATAGAAGGTACCGGGGGGTTCATGCCTCTCTGGCGCGCCGGCGGGAGACCGCCAGGTAAATCGCGGCTATAACGAGATCCACGAAAGCGCCGATGGCGAGGGCGATCAGGAGCGCCTGACCGATAGCGGCGAAGACGACCTGAACCACGTCGGCGAGGCCGGCTACGAATCCCCAGAACACGTTCATGGCGTCGATGAGAAGAACCGCGATGTTCGTACCGAAAAAGCTCATGGCCACCGAGGCCGTAAGCAGCAGAACAACGGCGAGCACGGCCCAGAGGAGCCTGGCCCTCTTGGACCGGGTCGGCAGCGCCATCGCCACGCTCTGGCACACCGAGTTGGTCTCCTCGAACTCCAGGGAGCCGAGGGACGCGTTGAGCCGTAGCTCCCGTTCGTAGAGAGTGCGACAGCCACTGCAATCTCTCAAGTGCGCCCTGATCTCACGCTCCCGCTCCGGTCCCAGCGAGCCGTCGGCCAGCTCAAAGACAGGCTCGGGGTCGCATGGTAGAGGACCGTTCACTCCAGCTCTCCCGTCTCTTCCAGTCTTCCGGCGAGCATGTTGCGGGCGCGGAAGAGCCTGCTCTTCACCGCAGGCACTGTGAGGGAGAGCACCTCGGCTATCTCCGCGTAGCTCAGGTCCTCGGTGTAGCGGAGGATCAGCGGGACGCCGTAGGTCTCGGGCAGGGTTGCAATCGCCTCCCTTACACTCCTGGAACGGTCGGCATCGACGGCCTCGGCTTCAGGACTCCGCGAGACAGGGGCGTGTGCCTCTGGGTTGAACTCGACGATCTCCCTACGGCGCCTCAGGGTGTCAACACCAAGGTTGTTGGCGATCGCGAGCAGCCACGTCTTGAAGCGGTAGTCGGGGTTGAAAGTCTCGAGGCGGTCGTAGGCGCGCAAAAACGTCTCCTGCACGAGGTCTTCGACGGAGATCTCACGCCGCGCGTAGGGATATACGACGCGGCCGACCAGTCGCTCGTAACGGCCTACCAGCTCCTCGTAAGAACGAAGGTCTCCCGCGAGCGTACGTGTGACGAGCTCGTTGTCGTCCAGCTCCTCGCGCCGGACCGACAGGCTCCCCAGCCTCTCCCGCCAACCACCTATGGTCACCGTGGATGTGTACTCCATACTAAGACGAGTATACGCTTTCGGTCCAGGAAAGTTTCCGGCGAGGCGCGTCGTGGTCCACGTAAGCCCGGTGGGTTTTGGAGAAGTAGAGAGCTGTCTGAAAAAGCTGCGACGGTAAGTCTAGAGCGCAGCCTGTCCGTCGATGCTCAGGCCGGATATCCTGGAGGCGTGCTCGGCAAGGGCATCCCCGTCTACTATAACGATCCTGCGGTTGCGGCTCTCTATAACCCCGTCGCGCTGGAGCTCGCTCATCACCTTGGAAACGGCCTCCCTAGTAGAGGCGATCATGTTGGCCAGATCCTGGTGGGTGAGTCGCACGTCTATCAGTGTGCCGAAACCGTTGCTCTCACCAAAGCGCTCGCCCAGGTTTATCAGCAGCGTCGCGAGCCTGGTCGAGACTTCCCTGTGCAACAGGCTCTCTATCACCTCATCGGACTGCCTGAGCCGCTCGGAGAACGAAGAGAAGAGCTTGAGGGCGAAGCCGGGATCGCTCTTTATCACCCGCTCTATGGATGCCTTCTGGATGCTCGCGACCCGCGAGTCGGTAACGGCCTCTGCGAAGACGTCTTGCCAGCGTCCCTCGACCAGGTTGAGCTTGCCGAAGACGCCCCCTTCCTTGAGAAGCGCGGTCGTGGCCTCCTTGTAGTCGCCGTAGATCTTGTACAGACGCACCTTGCCCGAGAGCAGGAAGTAGAGTTGATCGTCGGGATCCCCTGGCGTAAAGATCGTGTCCCTCGGACCAAAACGCCTCTCTACGGCCCTGAGACCGGCTTCTTCGAAGTCTTTGAGATCGAACCCTTCCGGCGCGCTTGTGGTAGCGAACCCTCCGGTGCTGTGGCTCGTGAGCATCTGACGCGACCTCTCTAATGATAATTACCGCAAACCCGGCGAAAACCCCCGGGCACGCATATTATACCCGAAGTTCTAATTTCTATTCTTGATCGGCGAGGACCTCTTGGCGGCGTTTGGCCAGGTCCCTGAGAATCCCTCAGGCTGCACTCCTGCGCCACCTGAGATCCACCCCGGCACGCTTGGCGACGAAGAGAAGGTCGTCGCGCAGGGCGCCGATGTCTTTGTCATAGATGGTGACGATACAGAAGTCGCAGTTGCGGTAGGCCCAGGCGAAGGGCGCGAGATCCCCGGCCACCTCCCTCTCGGAGTTCATGCCCCAGGCGTCAGCCAACCCCAGGCGTCCCTCCGCGAGCTCGAGGGTTATGCGCCACCCCTCATCAGTCGGGACCTCGAAGTAGCCTGGCAGCCTACCTGCGGGGACCATAGCGTTCTCCAGGTCCTTCGCGAAGGCCCTCTTGTGGGCCTCGACCCCGGCAAGGTAATCCGTGTCGTCCACCGACCTTGGGGGAGCCGACGTGTAGAGGCGATTCTCCGTAACCTTTACTCCCTCAGGTGGGTAGAACCCTATGAACGGGACCGGCGAACGCCAGAGGTGCTGTATCACCCCGAGCGTCACGTTGCGGCGCTCCGCAGGCTCTCCGATAGACTCGGCGAAACGCATTGCCGTCAGGCGCATGTGCCTTGGCTCCCACGGATGTGGCTCTCCCACGGTCCGTAGCCGCCTCCGGCGCTTGGTTATGCGACTAACCTCTTCCATGACGCGCGTATTCTACAACTCTCGTGCGGCCGATGCCCGGCAAGGAAAAGTTCGAGGGCGAGGCCGGAGCCTCGCCCTCGTGGTCAAGAGGAAAGGTCTGTGCTACTGCCTGCTCACGGCCAGCAGGTAGAGGAAGGTCAGCACCGCCGTAAGGGCAGCGGCGATGTACGTGAAGGCCGCCGCGGTCAGTACCCGCCTGGTCCCTCCGGCCTCCGTGCCAGACAGTATCCCGTAGCGCGTCAGGAGGCCGTAGGCGCGGGTGGAGGCGTTGATCTCGACTGGCAGCGTCACCACGTGGAACAGAAGGACCCCGAGGAACAACGCGATAGCGACGTTGATCAGGAGCGACCCGAACGGGCTCGCCGCGCCCCCGACAAAGAAGGCCATGATGAAAGCCATAGGCCAGATCTGACTGCTGAAATTCACGATCGGAAAGATCCCGGCCCTCAGCTTCATCGGCACGTAGCCTGTGGCGTCCTGGATCGCGTGTCCCACCTCGTGGGCGGCCACGCTGACCCCGGCTATGGAGTTGCCCCTGAAGTTGTCCTCGGAGAGCCTGACGACCTTGCTCCTTGGATCGTAGTGGTCGGTCAGCTGTCCGGCCACAGGCTCCACCCTGACGTTCGTGAGACCGTTGCGGTCGAGAATCATACGGGCAGTCTGGGCGCCGGTGAGGCCGCTCGCGCTATGCTGCTTCGAGTACTTCGAGTAAGAGCTCCTAACCCACAGGGCCGCGGCCCCCGAGATGAGCATGCCGACGATCATTATTAGCAGGTAACCGCCGAATCCACCTGGTATGAACAACGTTAATCCTCCTAGCAGATTTACTGCCTGTATTTTACTACATACATATACGCAAGAACGCTCGCAAAGTTCCGCTGAGAGCGGCTTCAGGGTTCAGGCTACAGGTATCAGGATTCGCAAGGGATAGTCTCGTCATGGCTCGGCTCTTGTGAAGAGCGCCGCGAGGTACCGGACCGTCCACTCGGACGGACAAGGGTCGGGGCGGAGCCTGGAAAGCCCCGCCCCGGTTTCGAGGACTCTCGCCGTTCGCGCTAGCGCTGGTTGCGAGCCTCCTTGAGATCGTCTACGACGGAGGGATCGGCGAGGGTTGTGACATCCCCAAGGTCGTCCTCGCCCTCGGCCACGCCGCGGAGGACGCGGCGCATGATCTTGCCGCTTCTCGTCTTCGGCAGGTCGGGGGTGAAGATGATTTCCTCCGGCCTGGCATGCGGGCCTATGGCCTTCCTGACCTGGTCGTTGAGCTCCTTGATGAGCTCGTCGGATCCCTCTCTGTCACCTTCCAGGATCACGTAGGCTACGATAGCCTGGCCCTTATCCTCGTCGTGCCGCCCGATAACGGCGGACTCGGCTATGGCCCTGTGGGAGACGAGCGCGCTCTCGACCTCCATCGTGCCGATGCGGTGCCCCGAAACGTTCATCACGTCGTCTATCCTGCCTGTGATGGTGTAGTAACCATCCTCATCCCGCTCGGCTCCGTCCTCGACGAAGTACTTGTCGCCGAGCCTCTCCCAATAGGTCTTGCGGAAACGCTCGGGGTCCTTGTAGATCGTCCGGAGCATGCCTGGCCACGGCCTGGTGACGACCAGATTGCCCTTTCCGGGGCCTTCGATCGGATTGTCGTCCTCGTCGTAGATGTCGACGAAGATGCCTGGGAACGGGAAGGTGGCGCTGCCAGGCTTGGTCGGGGTGATGCCTGGGAGAGGCGCGATCATGATGCCGCCCGTCTCCGTCTGCCACCACGTATCCACGATGGGGCACCTTCCGCCGCCTATGTTCTCGCGGTACCATTCCCACGCGCGCGGGTTGATGGGCTCGCCCACGGTACCGAGCAGCCTCAAGGACGAGAGGTCGTGCTTCTCGATAGGCTCCGTTCCCTGCTTCATGAACGCCCTGATGACGGTCGGCGCCGAGTAGTAGATGGTAACCCCGTGACGCTCGATCACGTCCCAGTGCCGATCCGGGCCCGGGTAGCTGGGCGTACCCTCGTACTGGACGGTGGTCACCCCGTTGCTCAAAGGTCCGTAGACGAGGTAGGAGTGCCCCGTTACCCAGCCGATGTCGGCCTGGCACCAGTAGACGTCGTCCTCCTTGACGTCAAGGACCCACTTGGTCGTGGCCTTGACATGCGTGAGGTAGCCGCCCGTTGTGTGAACGATGCCCTTTGGCTTGCCCGTCGAGCCCGAAGAGTAGAGGATGTAGAGGATGTCCTCTGAATCCATCTCCTCGGCCGGGCACTCGGCATCCGCCTCACCCATCAGATCGTCCCAGTAGCGGTCGCGACCCTCGACCATATCCACGTCCTCGCCGGTGCGCTGCGCGACGATCACGTTCTCGATTGAAGGCGTGTCCTGGAGCGCCTCGTCAGCGTTGGCCTTGAGCGGCGTCACCTTGCCGCCCCTCGGCCCACCGTCAGCGGTGACGAGGACCTTCGCCTCGCAGTCGTTGATGCGGTCACGCAGAGAATCGGCGGAGAAAGCGCCGAAGACGACCGAGTGCGGGGCCCCGATGCGGGCGCAAGCCAGCATCGCGATCGGCAACTCGGGGATCATTGGCAGGTAGATCGCAACTGGGTCGCCCTTCTGGACCCCGAGGTCCTTGAGGACGTTGGCGAACCTCTCGACCTCGGCCTTCAGCTCGGAGTAGGTGAAGGTCTTGCTGTCTTCGGGCTCATCCCCCTGCCAGAGGATTGCGGTCTTGTCCCCCCTGCCCTGCTCGACCTGGTAGTCCAGACAGTTGTAGGCGACGTTGAGCTTTCCGCCGACGAACCATTGGGCCTCGGGCGGGTCCCAGTCGAGGACCCGATCCCACTCCTTGAACCAGTGCAGTTCCCTGGCCCGCTCGGCCCAGAAACCCTCGTAGTCTTGCTCGGCCTCCTCGTAGACCGAAGGGTTACTCACGTTCGCCTCTCGGGCGAATTCCTCAGGAGGCTCGTACGTGCGTAGCTTTGTCTCTTCCGCCATCTCTACTCCCTTCCCTTAGGCGTCCTCTTGTCTCCGCGCCTTTCTCACAGCGGAAGGCGCGCGAAAAACGTACGGCTGGCCTACTCTGCTAACAGGTTCCCTCTCCACTTTTACCCGTACATTATCAATTACTGCTCTTACCCGCTCTCGCTGCAATTAATCACCGGTTTCTCTACCTCGGCGTGCCACGGACAACCTTCGCGCCTCTGGCGAGGGCCCCACTCATTCCCTAGACTGTGCCGGACCTGGCGGAGGTAAGAGATCAGGAGGCGCGATGGGCGGATTGCTCGAAGGCAAGAAGGTACTGGTTACTGGGGTCCTGGACCGGCGCTCGATAGCATACTCGGCCGCCCGTCTGACCCAGGAGCAGGGGGCAGAGATCGTCCTTAGCGGTTTCGGCCGCGCCAGAAGTCTCACGGAGCGAACGGCCAGACGCCTCGAGCCTGAACCCCCCATCCTGGAACTCGATGTTAACAAACCGGAGGACATCGAAGCGGTCGCTGACGACCTCGGAGAACGCTGGGGAGAACTCGACGGGATCGTCCACGCCATTGCTTTTGCCCCTGAGGATGCCCTGGGGGGCAACTTTCTCGCCGCACAATGGCCCTCCGTCGCCACGGCCCTCCAGACCTCGGCCTACTCCTTGAAGGCGCTCTCCGTCGGCCTCGTCGATCTCCTGGGACCAGGAGCCTCGATCGTCGGTCTGGACTTCGACGCCCGTTTCGCCTGGCCAGCCTACGACTGGATGGGCGTAGCCAAAGCCGCCCTGGAGAGCACATCACGCTATCTGGCTCGCGACCTCGGAGAGCGCGGCATCAGGGTCAACCTGGTCTCGGCAGGCCCGGTCAAGACCCTGGCCGCGAAAGGCATCAGCGGCTTCGAGGAGATCGAAGGCGAGTGGACCCGTCAAGCGCCCCTCGGCTGGAACACCACAGACCCCGAGCCCGTCGGACGGGCCGTGGTGAGCCTGCTCTCGGACTGGTGGCCGGCTACCACGGGCGAACTCATCCACGTCGACGGCGGCTACCACGCGATGGGGGCCCCGATAAAGTAGCCGTCAGCAATCGGCCGTCATTAAACATGGACAGTACGAGCGAGCTCGAAGAAGCGGCTGGCTGAGGTGAGGTTGTTTACCCTGTGATCGTGGGCAAAGAAGCTGAGGTTCTCTACACTCGGCGAGCCAGCGAGGCGAACTTGGTGTACTGCTCCATCCAGGCGAGCTGGACCCTGCCGGTAGGACCGTTCCTGTGCTTGCCCACTATGACTTCGGCGATGCCCTTGTCATCGGACTC
>DATDKO010000191.1:0-8614 GCA_036519935.1 Rubrobacter sp.
CGGCTAAAGATGATCCGGCGCAAACCCTTGTACGTGACTGCCAGCAATTGCTCTCTAGCCGGTCTCACGTTCGCCGGACCCGCGCGTAAGAAGGATAGCGTTGATCGGCAACGCAACCCTAGGTACTTTGACTACAGAGCAACACCTGGATGCGCTGATCGATACCGGGGCCAAGTACTGTACGGATCGCGGGCAGGAAACGATAGACTCTCTATCTGCCTTCTCGACCAGGTACGGGCCATCGGTGCCGAAAGGGTGCACGGCTACCGGGGGACCCTCGACGCCGAGCAGTACCGTCCCATCCACGACGGGCTGCGAGGATGGAGGAGACGCCCCAGAGCAGACCACGGAGTCGGCCGATTGATCGAAGTTATGGTTCGGGAAAGGCGGAGACCTGCCCGAGCTTTTGGACAGGTAAGGCGTGCGCTAGACTCATATTTGAAGGGGCGGGCGTAGAAGGCGAGTTAGGAGCAGGAAATGGAAACCCGTTACGTAACAGACGAAAAGGGCGAGCGCGTCGGGGTTATTCTGGACGTGCGGGAGTACGAGCGTCTCATGGAGGCCATGGAAGACCTTGCGGATCTGCGAGCCGCGGACGAAGCTCTCGAAGCCATAGCGCGTGGTGAGGAAGAACTTCTACCTCTCGACGAAGCCGTCCATGAGATGGAAGAGGAGCGGAGCAGGCTACGGGAAGCGGGAGAGCTGCCCGGCGAAAAGGGGTAAGGTGGCCTCGTCTTGTACGAGGTGATCTTCACCCGACGAGCCCGCAAGTCCATGAGCCGCTTTCCTCGCCGAGAATATGAGCGGGTGCTCCGGGCCATCGAGGGCCTCGCCGAGGACCCAAAGCCCACCGGAGCCAGGAAGATGAGGGGGAGGGGGAGCCTCGAGGAGTGGCGCATCCGGGTCGGCAGGGACTACCGGGTCATCTACCGCATAGTCGACGATGCCAGGGAAGTCCTGATCCTGGAGGCCGGCCACCGGCAGGGGATTTACTGATGCCATCGATACCGCAGGATTACGGCCGTATGGGGCTCTTCTACGACACCTACGCCGGCATCGAGAACCTCGCACCACTGGATGCGTAACCTGCTGACCCACCACATCGAGAATAAGACCATTGTGGAGTACGCCCTGAGAGAGTCCACCAAACCCATCGGCGTCGCCTCCTATCGGATCGTCTCGACGCTGCCCCAGGATTTGTGGGGACAGCTACCCGCCCCTGATCAAGTATCCAAACCGGTGGAAGACCTGTGACCGACACAAGCACCATCGGTGCGAGCTGGCTTACCCTTCGATGGCACCCTTCTCATCGTTCGGCGCATCTTCGCGGCCGGCTTCGTCGAGCGCCTCATCCATAGCGCTCGCGGTGTGCTTGCCCATGGTCGGCATCCAATGGGAGTAGCGGTTGAGGGTCAGCTGTATGCTGGCGTGCCCAGCAAGATGCTGGACGAACTTGGGGTGCGCTCCCCTGCTGAGAAGCAGCGTGAAGCAGGAGTGCCGGAGGTCGTGCCAGCGAATATCGGGCAGCCCTGCGAGTTTGAGCAGTGGCTTGAAGTGGCGGTTGACGACGTTCTGCGCATCGAGCGGCGTCCCCTTGGCGGTGGTGAAGACGAGCCCGGAGTCCTCGTACGCGCTGCCGGCCTTCAGCTTCTCCTCGAGCTGGCGCTTGCGGTGGCGCTTGAGCACTGCCAGCGCCCTCTGCGGAAGATCCACGGTGCGCCTGGAGGCGTTCTTGGGCTCGGAGAAGACCAGCCTGCCGGGCTTGCCTGCGTCTTCTTCGCGGCGCATCCTCTGCAGCTGGCGGTTGACGCGCAGGCTTCCGCCGGCGAGATCTACGTCCGACCACTTGAGGCCCAGGGCCTCGCCCATCCGGAGCCCGGCCGCGAGGGATAGGACGTACAGGGCCTCATAGCGGTCCCCGGCCTCGCCGGCTGCGCGAAGGAACGCACGCGCTTGCTCGGGGTCGAGCGGCTTTATCTCTTCCTTCCAGACTTTGGGAGGATCCACGATCGCGGCCTGGTTGCGGGGGATGAGGTTCCACCGGACCGCCTGCTCCAGAGACCGGCGCAGCACAGAGTGCATGTAGCGTACGCTGGAGGGTTTGAGCCCTTCGCGCAGTTTGGCCGCGTAAAGACCCTGGACGTGGGCGGGGTTGAGCTTCGCCAGCTTCACGCGCCCTATGGCCGGGACGATGTGCCGCCGGAGCTGCAGCTTGTAGTTGGCGTAGGTGCGGTGTGCCAGGCCACCCTTGGCCGAGTCCTCCAGCCAGCGCGTCACGTACTCGCCTACGGTCATATTCTCGTCGTCGAAGACAAGCCCGTCTGCCCGCTCCGCCAAAGCCTTCGCTAGCTTGTCGCGCACCTCCCCACGCGTCTTGCCGTATACCGTCCTGCGCTTCGTCCCCGCCGGCGTCTCCACCGTATAGCGTCTCTCTCTATGAGTCCTTCCGCCTTGAGCGCCGCTCGCACCTCAGGTCGAAGGCGATAAGTCCAGGTGCCACCGGACGCACTTATCTCCAAGCAAATCAAGATTCCACCCATTTCACCTCCTGCATGAATCGTCTATACTTTTCGTATATACCAAGGAGGGTGTTGTGGAGACCGCGAGACTTTTCAAGAACGGACAAAGCCAGGCCGTGCGCCTGCCCAAGCACTTTCGCTTCGAGGGTGAGAAGGTGTTCATAAAGCGGGTTGGCAACGCTGTCGTCCTGATCCCATACCAGGACTCGTGGGAGACGTTGTTCGAGAGCCTGGAACAGTTCTCCGATGACTTCATGAACGACAGGGAGCAGCCGTCCCCTCAAGAGCGGGAAGACCTGTTCGGGTGATCCTACTGCTCGACACCAACACCTGCATCTACCTCATCAAGCAACACCCACCCGAGGTTCTGCGGAAGTTCAAAGAGTATTCCGTCGGCGATATTGTCATCTCTTCCATAACCGCCGCGGAGTTGCACTTCGGCGTGCAGAAGAGTCAGCGCCCGAAAGATAACCGGCGGGCACTTCAGCAGTTCCTGTTGCCGCTCACCGTCGCGGACTTCGACGAGAATGCGGCGACCACTTACGGTCACGTCCGGGCGCACTTGGAGAAACAAGGCACGCCCATCGGACCTCTCGACACGCTCATCGCCGCCCACGCCCTCAGCCTTGATCTCACGCTCGTTACCAATAACGTTCGCGAGTTCGAGCGCGTGCCGGGTCTCGAGGTAGAGAACTGGACGCTCGCTTGACGATCACGGCCGCTGACATGCAAGCGCCAGGTACCACGCAAGTGATAGCATTACCACTGTTGCGAGGGGTGCGTTAGAGGCCGGCTCGGGATCCCTAAGTGGGATGAGTGCTGATGCAACGGTTTGTATAGGGGGAGGACAAGACATGATCGATGCCGCGACGAGATTACCACTCCGTCACATCTCCGTACGTGTGCCGTGGCATGACAACGGCTGGAATGGGACGGTCTGCAGTCGCCCCAAAGAGAACGCGGCCTGTCTTGTCCTGGACCAGATTCGGGAGACCCGGGACGATGCCAAAGAAGCCGAAAACGCAGGACAGGACATCTCCGAGTTCGAGAATCAGAACTTCCCGGCCTGCCTGCGCGAACGCGGCGGGTTCATGTCGCCCTTCGAGTACTCCCGGAACATAACCCACCCTTACTCGGCAACGAGCCAGTCGCACCAGCACTTCGCCCCGACGCGCTACCGTTACCCGGAGTTCTCCGCCGCTTGCACCCCGTACCGCTGGACTCTCGTAGAGAGCGCGGAGGAGATCGCCCGAGAGAACGAGATTGGCCTCGACTGGGAGCAGGAAGAGCGTTCCCGAGAGCTCATGGGCTTCAAGTCAAGTTGGCTCCAGGAGAAGCACAACCACCTCGACATGCTCGACACCTTCTTCGGCGCGTTGGAGCCGGAGCAATCCTTATGCTTCTTCTACGCCAAGCGTACCCCCCTCGCCGAAGATCCCCGCCGCGTCATCGTCGGGGTTGGCCGGGTCGCGCACGTTGGTCAGGCGGTCGAGTACGACTACAGCAGAATGGGCGAGAACTACGGAAAGCTGCGGTCCATGATCTGGGAGCGTTCGGTCCAGCACTCGATACGTCCCGGTTTCACGGATGGGTTCCTCCTCCCGTACCCTCAGATCCTCCGCCTCGCCGAGCAAGACCCCGACCTCGATACCTCAGGCTTCGTGGCTTTCGCCCCGGAGGAGAGCTGGGATGAGTTCTCCTACGGCTCCGAGCACGTCAGCCACGATACGGCCATAGCGTCTCTGCTCGCTTGCGCTGACGCGCTCCGCGCCGCGCAAAGTATCGTCGAGGGTGACCTCGACACTCCGCTGCGCTGGATAGACACCAGGCTCAACGAGCTGAGGCAGATGCGCGGCCCCTGTCCTGGCCTAGGGGCAGCCCTCTCAGCCTTCGGCGTCGAGCACGGCAATTTCGTTGCCTACAACATCGCCACGGAACTCAAGGAGAACGAAGACCCGTGGCTCCTCGTCGAGCAGGCCTTCGAGGAACCCGCCCTTCTGGGGAAAGGTCTCGAGCGCCGCATAGGCGGGACAACGGTGAGGAAGTGGAAGGCATTGCCAGGCGACCGCCGTGCCCTCCTCAAGCTGCTCTCCCGCTTCGACCTCAGCGCGGACCAGGCGACTCGCTTCTACCAGGAGACAGAGCGCGAGGAGGCGCGCATCTCGGTCACCGACGCCGAGATTCTCGCCAACCCGTACCTCCTCTACGAGCTGGACCGTTTCTCTATAGATCCCATCGCGCTCGGCACTGTGGACCGCGGCGTCTTCCCGGACGAGGTGATCCGTAGCGAGCACCCGCTGCCGGAGCCCTCCGGCCTCAACGACGACGCAGTCGATCCGAGGCGGGTGCGGGCGTTCGTGGTATCGATCTTGGAGGGGGCATCCTCTGCCGGCAGCACGCTCCTTCCACAGAATCGAGTCATACAAGAGGTGGAATTACCCCGAAGTGGCTGACAGTTTTCTCTTACGCCACCGCAACCTCCTTCATTGTAGCTTCTTCATAGGCAGAGGGGCTCAACTAGCCTAACGACGAGTGCCGCCTCATCCGGTTATAGAATCCTTCTCCATGTAGTCAAAGACGTCCCTCCTGGCAGCCTCCCGACTGAGAAAGAGCGTTGCCTGTGGAGGAGTTCGCACTTCAAACTCGCCACAAAGCTCTCGGAGATGGCGTTATCCAGGGCCGATCCCGCTCTTGCCATCGAAGGGACTATCCCAGAGCCTCCTCCAACCTCTTGCCGAATGAGAGAGCCGTGTACTGCGACCCACGGTCGGTGTTCTGAATCAGTCCGGCATCGGGCTTTCTTCTCCAGAGAGAGCCATCTCAAGAGCATCTACCACGAGCTCGGTGCGCAGGTGGTTAGCCATCGACCAACCTACCACCTTCCTGGAGTAGACATCGAGTATGAAGGCGAGATACAAAAAGCCCTCCTGAGTATGGACGTAGGTGATGTCGGCCGTCCAGATCTTGTTCGCAGCCGCTGAGGCAAAGTTTCTCTTCACGAGATCGGGAGCGGGCGTGGCACAAGGATCGCGGTGGGTGGTGTGCTTCTTTCGGCCGCGCCGGCAGCCAGAGAGGCCAGCTTTGCGCATTAGCCGGGCAACCCGCTTCCTGGAGCAGCGCACTCCCAAAGCTCTAAGCTCGGCATGCACTCGCGCATAGCCATAGGTTCCTCGGCTACGCTCGTGGATCTGCGTGATCTGGTGGGTAAGCGCCGCGTTTTCTCTGGCTCTCTTGGAGAGTGAGCGATCCTCCCAATCGTAGTAGCCGCTCCTTGAGACCTTCAGTACCCGGCATAGCAGCGAGATCGGGTAGTAGGCCTGGTTCGGGCTCCCCTTGGACTTCTCCGGCGGCTTCGCACGCTTCCGTTACCAGCTCTGCGCACGCGCCGGATGGCGACGGGATCGAACACTATCCCGGGTCCGTTCTTCGAACCACTCCCTTCATGCGGCCTCGTGTCGCACTGATCGAGGTGAGTATAGCCCGTCGTGTACATCGAGGTCTCGCGCTCTGGCGCAACCAGGGGGACGAGATCCGGCCCATACCAGCTGGAGGCATCTCCGTGCCGTCGTGCTCGGAGCCAGGCCGCATCTACCGCGTGTCGCTCGCCGGCGAGGGTCGCTGCAGTTGCCCAGACTGGCGGCACCGCAAGTAGCCCCCTGCAAGCATGTCTATGCGGCAGTTGTGTGGGCGGCGAAGCAGCGTCAGTCGCTCATCCTGGCCGAGCAGCGGAGGGCAGCCTGATGGTGGCCTCCGCTGCCCAGATCCATCACCGTGTACCTCGTCGCCTGCTGAAGGTCTGGGATGGGGGACACGGTTCTAGCCTGGGACCTGAGGATCTCGCCGCCTGGATCGAGTGGGAAGAAGAAGCTTACCGCCACGGAGTTGACCCGGACCTCTCCCGCGAGGTGCTGGCCGCGCTTATCGAAGGCTCGACGGTCGAGCTCGGCGTCGAAGAGCACCGCGCAGCCCACTCGGAGGCCGGCGACTTCGCACGGTGGGGCCGGCTCGGAGGCTTCAAGACTTTTGGCCTCTACGGGCCGGGGTGGTTCGTGCTCCTGGCGCGTAGGCGCTGGGAGAAGATCTCCGCCGCGCAGCTCGAAGAAGCGTTCGCGGACATCAACGCGGGGCGGTCCTAGCACGGCCACCCTGCTCTTCCCTCCGGCAGCGCATGCCGGCAACACCAGGGAGCACCGAACGCGCTACCCGCGACCGAACTGCCCGGTGAAGGTCCCCAGACGCCCTCAGTCCCGCGACCGGGAAAATGGACGCCTGTGCACACACTGGTATGGATTACTATCAGATGAACGGATGATTATGCTAGACTTCATCACATCTCTCCAGAGAGTGTGGCGTTCGTAAAGCGGAAAGGCGGGCGTATGGAAGACAGGGGTTACACGTGGTTCGGTGAGGTCCTCTACCGGATACTCAAGGAACGCGGCTCCAGCCAGTCGGCGCTCGCCAGGGAGGCGCGGGAGCGTGGCCTCGACTACCGCCAGAACTCCGTCTCCAATTGGATGCGAGGCGTACACGCCGCGCCGCGGGAGCTGCCTACGCTGGTGGAGGAGCTCTACGACCTGAGCCCCCAGGAGTGGATAGACCTGGCGCTGGGTTTCGCCTACGGCCAGCGCGTCAAGAGGAGGGATCGGCAGGACCTCCACGATTTCAGAACGCGATACAAACATTTCTTCATCGAACAGGAAGGGCAGTCCTTCGCGGCGAAGACACTCGAGGATTGACCTCGCGAGTCGCGCGTTGTACGCCCGACGTTGTGTAGATCAGTGAGCCTGAAAGAGAACGGCCCTACTCATCCGAGATGAGCAGCGTTTCGAGCCTCCAGATCGCAAAGGGGCTCTACCACTGAACACCTCGATGTAGCCCCTTGGGGCATACGTAAGTCGTTGAAATCAGGGCGACCGCGGCCACGCCGCTGTTGACAAACAATTTAGAATGCTGCTTGCGTGCAGTGGGGTCATAAGGAGGAGAGCCATAGACCGTTTCATCCCAAAGGGTCACCTTAGACATGGGCGGCCGTAGCATCTTCGACCGTCCCGAACTGCGCCATATGTGGGACAGAGCCCGAGTATCGTTCTCCAAGAACCAGAAGAACCAGAAGAAAACCTTCACCCTCGAAGTGCGCTCGGAGGCGGCCAAGGTCCTCTACGCGCGGGTCCTGGCCTTGCAGTCCCTCATGGACAGGAGGTTGGATCCCCGGGAGATCGAATACCTCTACGTGTTCATGTCTCGAGTGAGTATGTCTTCCGACTCCAGGGAAGAGGTCAGGCAAACGCTAGCCACCAGAGAGGCCTCGCCCGAGAACGTACCCCGTCTCGTCGAAGAGGTGATCTCCGCGGTCCCGGACAACCAGGAAGAGATCACCGTCTCCATCATCAAGGACATGGTCCAGGTCTCGCACGCCGACAACGTGGTGCCTCCCCAGGAAAAAGCAGCCATAGAGGCCGCAGCCAGGGCACACTTCGGCGAGCGCGCCCCGAAGGTCATCGACCTCGCCGAGAAGACCGTGAAGTACGAGAAAGCCCTGATCGACGGAAAGGTTAGCGCTGGCGAGCTGGAGGCACATGTCAAGGAGATCGTGGCGGTCGCGACGGCCGCGAGCGTTCCAATAACCGCCCTCTTTTAAAGCGCCATCGCCCTGAAGCTCGCGGAGTACGTCACAAGATCCGACCAGAACGAAGCGAGGTTGGCCCATCTCAAGGACGCCGTGATTCTGTGGTGCTTGGCTAGCTGCGACCGATATATTGTAACGTGATAGATGATGACTACTGGTACTCAAAAGGCTATCGACAGGGAGGGAGAACGCTATGGCGCTACTCGCGGAGACTTTGGTAGAAGAGTGGCTTAACCGTCAAGGGTTATTGACGGTACGGGGGGTGAAGGAGGGTGTCGACGAGATGGATAACCTCGCCGTACGGGCCCCTTCCGATGCGGGCGAGAAACCGGAGGCTTGGCACGTCGACGTCCAGGCAAGCTTCCGTCCCAATAACTACATCGCCAAGTTAACAAAGCGATTGCAGAAGGAGCTCGGTAAAGGGCCTTCCGCGGCGATAAAGCGTGAGCCAGAGATGGTTGCAGAATGC
>DATDKO010000192.1:0-4558 GCA_036519935.1 Rubrobacter sp.
GATCCGCTTTGTCAAGGCCGCCTACAGACGTCCTTTCAAGGGCTACGAGACCGTAGAGCAGGACGGCGGAGGGAGGGTTACGGAGCTCTCGGCCAAACCTCTCTTCAACCTCTTCTACCCCGAGCTCACAGGCTTCGTGCAGCCGCTGGCGGGTGAGTTCGTGGCCGACAGGGAGCTCTTCTGCTCCATCCCGTTCCTCACCGGCTATGCGGTCGAGACCGGGATCATAATAGACGTCCTCAAGATGGTCGGGCTGGAGGCAATGGCGCAGGTTGACCTTGGTACTCGCCAGAACAGGCACCAACCCCTGCGAGATCTCTCCCGCATGGCCTACTCTGTCCTTCGCGCGGTCGCCAGGCGAATGCGCCAGGAGGGACGCCTGAACCAGGTGCGGGATCCGGGCATGCCGGACTCGCTTTTCCAGCTCTCAGACTATCAGCACGCGGTCGCCACCCCGGACGGCCTCAAGCTCCAGGAGTACGTCGAGGAACTCGTCGAGCGGCCCCCGATCAAGGAAGTCCTGAGGGTCAGATAGGAGCAGTACGTTGGGTAGGGTCCACGACATGGGCGGGTCGCCCGGAGGACCCATAGACAAGGGCCAGCACGAGGTCGAAGACTGGGAGCGTCTCGCCGACGCTATCAACGGGGCGCTCGGCGCCAAGGGCCTCCAGAGCACAGACGAGCTCCGCAGGGCCATAGAGAGCCTCGAAAATTACCGCGACCTCTCCTACTACGAACGTTGGGTAGCGGCGACCGAGAAGCTACTCGTCGAGAAGGGTGTCCTCTCCAGCGACGAGATAGACGAGAGGACAGCCGAGATCGAACGCCGCTGGGACGGGCCGTGACGTTCGAGCCCGGAGCCCGGGTCAGGGTGCTTCCCTCAGAGAAGCCTGGCCACGTACGCACCCCGGCGTATCTCAAGGGAAAGGTCGGGTGGGTCGAGTCTTTGATCGGCGAGTTCCCGAACCCGGAAGAGCTCGCCTACGGCCACTCGGGCCTGCCGGAACGGCCCCTGTACAAAGTCGGTTTCAGACAAACCGACCTCTGGCAGGACTACATAGGTCCTGCCGAAGACTTCCTGTACGCCGACATCTACGAGCACTGGCTGGAGCCCGAAAGGGGAACCACGTGAGCGACCATCACTCGCATGAGGAGCCTGTAGGGATCACGAGCCCATATGCTGCGCGTATCAGGTCCATAGAGGCGCTGCTACTCGAGAAAGGCATTCTCACGGAGCCGGAGGTGCAGGACAGTATCTCCTACATGGAGGCCCGCTCCCCGGCCAACGGCGCTAAGCTCGTGGCCCGCGCCTGGGTGGACCCGGATTTCAAGGCGTTACTGCTCTCCGATGGTAAGGCCGCAGCTTCGGAGCTGGGCATGGCCCCCAAGCACCCCGCCGAGCTCATTGTCGTCGAGAATACGCCTGAGGTGCACAACCTGATCGTCTGCACCCTGTGTTCGTGCTACCCGCGGGCCATCCTCGGGCGCCCGCCAGACTGGTACAAGAGCTTCGAGTACCGCTCGCGGGCCGTCAAGGAACCACGCGCCGTTATCCGCGAGTTCGGCTTCGAGCCCCCAGAAGGAGGCGAGGTCATCGTCCACGACAGCACCGCAGACGTCCGTTACATGGTCCTCCCTATGCGCCCGACCGACACAGAGGACCTGAGTGAGGAAGAGCTTGCGGAACTAGTCACGCGCGACTCCCTGGTTGGGGTCAACGTGCCGCGAGCACCGTCCCGCACGGGTCATGGCTGATGGGCTGACAAGGCGGCGGAGCCAGCGTGCTGAAATGCTGACAAGCGAAGGCCCTAGGGCCTGAGCGTGCTGACTAGCTGACGGCTTTCTCTTCCTCCCTCTCGTTGGCGGCGAGCACTTTCTCTACCAGGTTTGGAGGTACTTCTTCGTAGTGGCCGGCTTCGACGTGGAAGTTGGCGCGTCCGCCGGTTATGGAGCGGAGGTCGCGGGCGTAGGTGAGCATTTCGATCTGGGGCACTTCGGCCTGTATGATCTGACGCTCGCCGCGCTGCTCGACCCCCATCGGCCTTCCGCGGCGGCTGGATAGGTCGCCCATGATGTCGCCGACCAGCTCAGAAGGTGTCAGCACCTCGACCTTCACGTACGGCTCCAGCAGCACAGGATGGGCTTTCTCGACTGCGTTCTTGAAGGCCATAGACCCGGCGACCTTGAACGCATTCTCGGAGGAGTCGACGGTATGAAACGCGCCGTCGTGGAGGCGCACCTTCACGTCAACCACGGGGTAGCCGGCGATGTTCCCCCCAGCCATCGCCTCGATTATCCCCTTCTCCACTGCGGGGATGAACTGGCGTGGGATGGCGCCGCCGACGATGCCGTTCTCGAACTCGAAACCCGAGCCGCGGGGCAACGGGGAGAGCTCGATCCTGGCGTCTCCGAACTGGCCCCTGCCGCCGGTCTGCTTCTTGTAGCGGCCCTGAGCCTGGGCCGAGCCCGTGATCGTCTCCATAAAAGGCACCTTCGGTGGCCTCGCCTCGACCTCGACCCCGTAGCGATGCTCTATGCGCTCCAGCGCGAGCTCGACGTGCATCTGGGCAAGTCCAGACAGGATGTCCTCGCCCGTCGCCTCGGTGCGCTCCAGCTTGAGCGAAGGATCCTCATCGACCATGCGCCTTATCGCGTCGAAGACCTTCTCTTCCTCGCCGCGTGCCTTGGCGCCGACAGCGAACGCCGCCGTCGGCTCGGGAAGCTCGACCGGTTCGAAAGCCATCGGCTTCTCGGGCTTGCTAAGGGTGTCGAAGGTCGCCGTATCGCGGAGCTTGGCGACGGCGATGATGTCCCCCGCGACGGCCTCGTCTACAGGGTCGCGCTCCTTGCCGACGAGGTGCGAGATGCCTCCAAGTCTCTCCGAAGAATCGGTGCGCGGGTTGGTGAGTGCCTCGTCCGAGCGGCAGCGACCGCCCACGATCCTGAGGACGCTCAGGCGGCCGGCGTATGGGTCCACGTAGGTCTTGAACGCGTAGGCCGCGAAGGGTCCTTCAGGATCGCAAGGGATTTCTTCGCCGTCTTCCGTGATCCAACGCTCCAGGTCCGAAGGGCTTGGGGCGCTTCCGGCGATCACGTCGAGCAGGCGGTCGAGTCCGATCATGCGCTCCGCGCTCGCCGCGAGGACGGGGATGATGAGGCCCTCGGCGATTCCCTTGCGGATTCCCTCGAAAGCCTCCTCTGTCGTGATCTCCTCGCCTTCGAGGTACTTCTCCAGCAGCGTGTCGTCGCTCTCTGCTATGGCCTCGAAGAGCTGCGTCTTGGACGTGTCTACCTCGTCTTCCATGCCCTCGGGGATCTCTGCACTTTGCTCGCCGTCCACAAAGGAGGTTCCGCTGAGGAGCCCGTAGATACCCTCGAGGCCGTTCTCGCGTCCGATGGGCAAATTCAGCGGAACCACAGCCTGGCCGAAGCGTCCCCTGAGTTGCTCCACTACGGTCCCGAAATCCGTGCGCTCCCTATCGAGGTGGTTGACGACGATTACGTGGGGAATGCCTTCCTTCTCCCCCCTGCGCCACAGCCGCTCGGTGACGACCTGGATCGGGTCCTGGGCGTGGACTACCAGGATCGCGCAGTCGGCCACCCTCTGGGCTATGAAAGCGTCCCCGACGAAGCCCCCGTCTCCGGGGGTGTCGAGCACATTGACCTGGCGCCCCTTCCACTCGAGGTTGGCGACGCTCATGCCCAGCGTCATGCCCCGCTCGGTCTCCTCGTCCGTGTAGTCGAGGACACCGCTCGTCGGACCGCTTCGTCCCGAAGCCAGCCCGATCATACCCTCGGCTATGGACGTCTTGCCGCTTCCGCGGTGCCCGATCAGGCACACGTTCCTAATGGTCTCCGTCTCTACAGCCACCGATTCCTCCTCTCATGAGCTCAATCCCTCAAACCCCACGGGCGGGGCATGTAGCTTATCGCAGGAAGGCCCTTCGCGCAGGCCCAGCCCCACCCATAATGGCGCGCAGGCTCCCATCGTCGGCGGTCGGAAAAGTGCTAGACTCAGGGCTCGGGCGACGAGGAATGTCGTCGCCAAAACCTCTGTTGGAGATCTTGTCTGAACAGTAAGTTCGAGAAAAGGCGTGCGGTAGCCGTAACAGGAGCGTTGCGGGGGATCTTCTCCCCCGCCTTCGGGCTCGTGTTACTCGGGTTGCTCGTCAACTTCTTCTCCAGGGAAGAGGTCTACGCCAACCTTGAATATGGCTTTCCGATGCTCGCGCTGTTCGGTGCGGCAGGCTGTATCGGCCAGCTCACGGTCAGCATCTCCCGACGCTCGGGCACCCTGGCCTCCGCCTGCTGCATCCCCATGTGGGTACTGCGGGCGAGGGTCGTAAGGGACGGTGTTCGTGGCGAAACGAGCGATCTTCCCGTCCTCGTAGCACTCCTTTTCTGCCCGCTCGTCGTTCTCCTCGCCGGCCTCGGCGGCTGGGTGTAAGGGTCGCGCCCCGTCCCCACGGGGCTCCGCGCGGCACGACACCCTGCTAGATAAAGGAAACGACGAAACATGCTCGACTTTTTGAGAAACCTTCTAGACCCGCTATTCAAC
>DATDKO010000193.1:0-4182 GCA_036519935.1 Rubrobacter sp.
GATCCGCTTTGTCAAGGCCGCCTACAGACGTCCTTTCAAGGGCTACGAGACCGTAGAGCAGGACGGCGGAGGGAGGGTTACGGAGCTCTCGGCCAAACCTCTCTTCAACCTCTTCTACCCCGAGCTCACAGGCTTCGTGCAACCTCTCGCAGGGGAGTTCGTGGCCGACAGGGAGCTCTTCTGCTCCATCCCATTCCTCACCGGCTATGCGGTCGAGACCGGGATCATGATAGACGTCCTCAAGATGGTCGGGCTGGAGGCAATGGCGCAGGTCGACCTTGGTACCCGCCAGAACAGGCACCAACCCCTGCGGGATCTCTCCCGCATGGCCTACTCTGTCCTTCGCGCGGTCGCCAGGCGAATGCGCCAGGAGGAACGCCTGAACCAGGTCAGGGACCCGAACGTGCCGGATCAACTCTTCCAGCTCTCAGACTATCAGCACGCGGTCGCCACGCCGGACGGACTGAAGCTCCAGGAGTACGTCGAGGAGCTCGTCGAGCGGCCCCCAATCAGCGTGGTCCTGGAGGTAGATCTAGGCGCTAATCAAAGATCAGCACCGGCGCTTCGGATCCCCCAAGACGACCAGCCTGCGCACGCCGACGCTCGCCAGCAATACGACACAGGCCAATACCCCGGCACGTGGCAAGCGCGAAAGGAGCAAGAGGATGTCTGATGCAGTACTAAACAATAGAGCCAATGTGAGCACTCCGGGCTGGACAACATCTACGAGGGGCGCCGGGTACACGATCTACGACCCTGTGGGGCAGAAGATCGGGAGGGCGGAGGACGTGTTCGTGAACTGGAACCAAGAACCGGAATACGTCAGGGTACGGATCGGCCTCTTCGGACGGAGATCCGTCCTGATCCCGGTGCAGTTCGCCGAGCTAGACGACGAAAGACGAGTCCTCGTCCTCAACTAGGGACCGCACTGCGGAGAAGCACAGCTCTTCGTCGGGAATTGAGTAAGCGATACGAGGAAAGGAAAACGAGATGAATAGCGACTACGGAGCGCTCAGGCTATGGTCGACGGTGCTGATCATCGTCGGGGTAACCGGCGTCATCTTAGTCGGCATCGGGGTGGTCTTCGCCATGATAGCGGCTCCCACGTTCTGGCGGGCCCTAGCGATCCTCCTGATAGGTGGTCCTCTGGCTGCGCTTTTCGCCAGCTGGCCTATAGCGCTGGGGCAGGGTCTTCAGGCTATCGCCGACGTCGCCGAGTATGTCCGAGACCAGCAGAGAAGGGTTCAGTGAGGCGAGCTGCTTGGGTCGAATCTTGGCCGCAGCGGATGAGCACCAGGTTAAGAGGGAGGCAGGATTGAGAGAGAAAGGATGATGGAGCAGCAGAGAGTCAGCACCGGACAGCCGAGCGATGGTGAGGAGACTCACCGTGACTAGCGGGAGGAGCCATCAATTGTCGAGACATCTTAGCCGGTTAGTTCTCTTCGGGACGCTGGCCTTACTCTGTGTGCTGGCGGTGGCGGATGGGGCGTTCTTCCTGGCCGCACTCTTGGGGATAGGCGCCATTTTCACGGGAAGGCGCCTGCTGGACCGGCAAGGGAACAGGCGCAGAGAGCTGTGGCGCTGGGGGCGGGAGAACGCCCGGGAGCTGAGCAGGATCGCCCGCGAGGACCGCATCGCAGCACCGCAGATGAAGCGGCTCGAGAGGCTCCAGGCGGGGCTGCTAGAGAGCTGGGAGCTCCTGCCGGAAGGATACCGGCCGCTGCTGGACGAGGACGTCTTCACCATACTGGGCGAGGTCGAGGGCGCGGCGCGCTTAGCGAGACGCCGGGCGGCTCTAAGGCAGCATCTCGACAGCGTGGATCGGCTTGAGATCTCACGCCGCATAGAGAGTCTGGAGCAGGATCTGGCGGAGCTTGAGGAGAGTTCGCCTTTGCGGGAACCACTCGAGAGTACGCTCTCAGGGAGGCGCGGTGAGTTAGCCTCCTGCAAAGACATGCTGGACGGCATCAGCATGATCAATGCCCAGCTCGAGGACGCAGAAAGCCTGCTATCCAGCCTACGCGGAGAGCTGCTCGCCCTCGACACAAGCCTCTCGCCAGGCTCTCTGGATCCGGGCCTGGCTCAGCTCAAGAGCCGGGTAGCTTACTTCAGGCAGAGCATGGACGAGATGAGGAGGAGTGTGGAGACTCTGCCCGCAGCTACTACGGAGAGGTTGCTGGCTAGATGAGCGAGGAGCGCCGTCCCGTGGACGAGTGCTTCCACTTGCGTACCGTCGCGCAGACCAAGGCGCCGGATTTGTCGACGCGGAGAGTGCGAGGATGATCACAGTGGGCTCCCCCATACTTTTGAGCACTCAGATCTCCAGGAGCAACCTCAGAGGAAGGTCTCCTCCTTGATGGCTCTCACCACATGCATCGCACTCGTAACCCAAACAGAAAGGAGAGATGCGATGGCAACACTATCCGTACTGAAGTTCAACGACCCTAACGGAGCAGACCGCGTGCTCATCGCCCTGCAGGGGATGCAGGAGCGGGAGTTGATCACCCTGGAGGACGCCGCAATAGTCACCTGGCCTCACGGCAACAGAAAGCCCAAGTCTCGCGAGCTGCATAGCGGTGCTGGGGCGGGTTGGGGCGCATTCTGGGGTTTCCTGATCGGCATGATCTTCTTCGTGCCTTGGCTTGGCGCGGCCGTCGGCGCCGGCATGGGCAGCTCGATGAAAGACGTGGGTATCGACGACGACTTTATAAAGGAGGTTCGCCAAAAGGTAACAGAAGGTACCTCGGCGCTGTTTGCCCTGACCAGCGGGAATACAGCGCCCGACAAGGTCATCGACGAGCTTAAGGCTTACGACTTCGAGATCATCTCGACCAACCTGCCCGAGGAGCAGGAGAACACACTGCGTGAGGCCTTCGCGCAAGAGTAGCAAGGGGCAAGATTGCCTTGGAGCGGTCAGCGAATTGGCCGCTCCGAGGCGGATAGGTGAGGATCCTCGCAAACGGACGTAGCCATGGCTGCCGGACGCTTCCTGGTTATTGGATTCGAGCCCGAGCAGCGGGAGCGCGCTTTGGCAGAGGTACCCAGAATTAGCAGAGGCATGTTCTCCGGCGTCATCAGGCACACTGCCGAGCAACCCAGGCCGGCATGGCCCAAGTTGCGGAGAGTCGAAGAGCCATGAGGAGCTTTCTCCCTTATGGCTCGACGGCATCCCGCACCGGAGGAGGATAGAGTGGTTGATCTGACCGTGCTGGCCGCCGTGGTATTCGCGTTCGGCCTCGTTTCGCGGCGGCTGGAGGGCACCGTCCTCACAGCGCCGCTCGTGTTTGTTGTAGCGGGCTTCGTGCTCGGTCCTTGGGGGCTTGGTCTGGTCGAGTTCGAACTCGACGACCACACCGTGCTCTTGTTGGGCGAGATCGCCCTCGCCATCGTGCTGTTCAGCGACGCCGCGAAGACCAACCTCTCTGCTCTGCGACAGAATGAGGCGTTGCCCCTGCGACTTCTCGGTATAGGGATGCCGCTCACCATCGCGCTGGGGACCCTGGTAGCGGCGCTGGTGCTAACCGACCTCACTTTCTGGGAGGCTGCCATCGTGGGTACCGTCCTAGCACCCACCGACGCTGCGCTGGGACAGGCGGTGGTGAGTAACCCGCGAGTCCCGGTCCGAGTGCGCCAGGCACTAAACGTCGAGGCCGGGCTCAACGACGGCCTCTCTGTACCCTTCCTTGCGCTCTTTCTGACCTTCGCAGAGGCCGAAGAGCAGCACTTGTCAGCGAACCTCTGGATACGCTTCGCCCTGGAGCAGGTGGGGCTTGGGATTCTCGTCGGCGTCGGCGTTGGTCTGACGGGGGGCTGGCTGGTGAGGTGGGCCTCACGTAGAGCATGGATGACCGAATCTTTCCAGCGCATCGCCCTCCTGGCTCTAGCGCTCATCGCCTGGGCGCTGGCCGACCAGATCGGCGGCAACGGCTTCATCGCCGCCTTCGTCGGTGGCCTGGTGGTCGGACCGACCGTGGAGCGCGTTGGAGAGCAACTGATCCGGTTTACCGAAACCGAAGGGCAGCTGCTCAACCTTAGCGTGTTCTTTATCTTTGGTGTCCTCGTGCTTGGGGCCATCCAACCCTTGAGCTGGGAGGTTGCTCTTTATGCCCTCCTCAGCCTTACCGTGATCCGTATGCTGCCGGTAGCGCTTTCCCTGTATGGAACTAATCTGCGTAGCGTCTC
>DATDKO010000194.1:0-8083 GCA_036519935.1 Rubrobacter sp.
GCCGACGCCCACGAACAACTCGACGAACTCAGAGGCGCTCAAGGAGAAGAACGGCACACCCGCCTCGCCCGCGACGGCCCGCGCCAAGAGTGTCTTGCCCGTTCCCGGGGCTCCCACTAGGAGCACGCCCTTCGGGGCCGCTCCCCCAAGGCGGGTGTACTTCTCGGGATCCTTGAGGAAGTCCACGATCTCGACCAGCTCGTTCTCCGCCTCCTCGATGCCTGCGACGTCGTCGAAGGTGACCTTCGTGTCCTGCTCCTGGTCGTAGCGCCTGGCGCGGCTCCGGCCGACGCCCGTGAGGGCGCCGCCCACGCCGCCACCCTGCTGCTGCGCGCGCCTGTAGAGCCAGATGTAGCCCCCGATCAGGAGCAGCGCCGGACCGAAGGCGAAGAGGAGCGTCTGCCAAAGGCCACCGCCTTCTTGTATCGGCTCGGCGCTGATCTCGACGCCGTTGTCGATCAACAGCTCCTCGAGGCCGGGGTCCACGAAGGACGGAAGCACGGTGGTGAAGGTCTTGGAGGTGCGCGAAGGCGGCGAGTCGGGCTTAGAGCCTTCCTCTCCTTTCGGTGGGTACGTGACCGGCTCCTCGAAGCGGCCTTCGACGGTGTCCCCCTGGCTGTAGATCGCCTCGACGTTACCTGCCCGGACCTCTTCTTTGAAGAAGGTGTAGGGCACCTCGACGGGCGCTTCCGGGCCGGGAAAGAGGAACCTGACTAAGAGGAAGTTCGCGAGCAATATAAGTGCGAACCAGAGCCAACTCCTGGCAGGCGGCATAGTGCTCCGGCCTCCCGGTCCGGGCGCCCGACGCTGTTCATCGGATCGGTTCGTGGTGGGCCGGTCTTCTCCCGCAGGCGTGTTTGTGTCGTCTCGTTGCATGGTCATTAGTTGCCTCCTCTCGAGTTCACGCCACCTCGCGGCCCCCGTGCCTTCGCAGCCCCCGCACCCTCAAGGCTAGCACGATCAGCGCGACGCCGACCACGAGCGCGTAGAGCCCGCCTGGCAGGACCGCCATCGCCGGACCGAGGGCGACATCCAGGTTCTCTTGCGGCCCACGCCGCTCAAGGCTCTGGTCATTCTTCGACACCCTCGCGTACCCGGCGTTCATAGATACTTTGTGGAGGCTTCCCCGCAACCCCGATCAGGCGATGTACAACCTCTGGCAGCGTGCGAGGGTCGTCCACGACGTGGCTGCGATCCAGGAGGTCGGTGTCGCGAAACTTCTGGCGGGTGAGCCTGGTCGTAACGGCGATGACCTCCATCCCGGCCGCCAACGCCCCCTGCACCCCCGCCGGGGAGTCTTCGATCGCCAGGCACTCCCCCGCCTCGAAGTCGAGCTCGCGCGCCGCAAGGAGGTGCATCTCGGGGTCGGGCTTCCCGTGCTCGACGTCGTCGCGAGTGACGACTACGTCGAACTCGTCCTCCAGCCCCAGGATGCCGAGCACGCGCCTGGCCTGTTCGCGGTGGGACTGGGTGGCGAGGGCCGTCGGGAAACCTTCTTGTCTGACGCTCCGGAGCAGGGCTATGTTGTGGGGGTAGCGGTGCTCTTGGATCAGTTTCGGGTCGCCTAGCATCTCCTCGTAGATGCCAAGCCTGATCTGGACGTAGGCCTGCCACGGCGTGCCCACGCCGAACTCCGCCATACGCGCCCTGGCCGCGTCCTCGAGCTCGAATCGCCGCATCAGACCGACGGCGACCTCCTGGCGCGAGAGACCCACCAGGTCTCCAAAGGCGGCGACCACCTCTCCCTCGTTCAGGTTGCGACGCAATTCGGTGGCGGCGCGAGCGTAGGAGAGCGCCTTTAGTTCCTCAGTTTCGACAAGCGTCCCGTCCAGGTCGAAGACAAACGCGCGGATCACGCCGGTTCCACCCTACAAGTCTCCCCGGCGCTTTCAAGAACGTACGAATATCTTTGCACCCTCAGGCTCCTTTCCCAAGCCGCTTCCCCCGGAGCCCACCGTCTCGAAGTGGGATCACAAGTTGTAGCGGCCTCCTGGTCCTCACGACCCTCTCGGCGCACGGCGGGCGGATCACGTTGACCACTCTGTATGCCCCCACCGGCAGGACTAGATGAGTGTTGCGAGGATGTCAGGGCAACACTCATCTAGGCGCGTCAAGGTCCCGTGAGGTACCCTTGCTTTAGAACCCATCGTCGAGATCTCTGTCGGCGGGTTCATAGGGTCCAGGTCCAGTCGCGTATCTCGGGCGGGTCCTCGAAGTGCTCCCTCGAGTAGGCGATGGCTCTTGCGATCGCCGCCTCGCACTCGGAGATCAAGGTCGGGGCGCGATCTCCCGGGCGCGAACCAGGGGTTTTCCCGGCGCGCCGGAGCGCCTCCGCCGCCAGGTGGTAGCGGCTCATGCCGTTGAGGACCACCATGTCGAACGGGGTCGTCGTAGTACCCTGCTCGGAGAAGCCCCTGACGTGGAAGCGGTCGACGTCCACGTGACCGTGGACGATCTCGTGGATGGCCCTCTGGTAGCCATGGAAGGCGAAGACGACTGGCTTGTCCGCCGTGAAGAGATCGACGAAGCGCGTCTCGTCCATCCCGTGCGGGTGGAACTCGCGCGGGAAGAGCGTCATCAGGTCCACGACGTTGACGACGCGCACCTTGAGCTCAGGCGAGTTCTCGCGCAGCCAGTGGGCGGCCGCCACAGTCTCCAGGGTGGGGATGTCCCCAGCACAGCCGAGAACGACGTCGGGCTCCTCCTCGTCTGATACGTTGCTCGCCCACTCCCAGATGGAGACGCCCGCGGCAGCGTGCGCTATCGCCGCCTCCATGCCCAGCCACTGCAACTGCGGTTGCTTGTCGATCACGATCAGGTTGACGTAGTTGCGGCTGCGCAGGCAATGGTCGGTCACCGAGAGGAGGCTGTTGGCGTCGGGCGGCAGGTAGATGCGCGCCACGGTGCCTCTCTTAGAGAGCATGACGTCGATCAGGCCCGGCCCCTGGTGCGAGAAGCCGTTGTGGTCGTTACGCCAGCAGGTTGAGGACAGAAGAATGTTCAAGGATGCCACGGGCTCACGCCAAGGGAGGTTGATCGCCTCCTGGAGCCACTTGGTGTGTTGGACCGTCATGGAGGCCGAGATCATGGCGAATGCCTCGTAGCTCGCGTAGAGCCCGTGACGCCCGCTCAGGAGGTAGCCCTCGAGCCAGCCCTCGCACAGATGTTCGCTCAGGACCTCGAAGACCCGACCGTCGTGGGAGACGTGGTCGTCGTTGGGTATCGTGGGGCCGACAAAGCAGCGATTCTCGACCTCGAAGACGGCGCCGAGCCGGTTCGAGTTGATCTCGTCCGGGCAGAAGAGCCGGAAGTTTCGCTGCCGGGCGTTCCGGGCGAAGGTGTCGCGCAGAAGCTCGCCCAGCTTGCGGGTCGACTCGTGACGCTCCGCGGCGGGCTTCTCGACTTCCAGCGCGTAGCCGCGGAAGTCGGGCAGGTCGAGGTCTTCGAGGACCCTGCCACCGTTGGCGTGGGGGCTCGCGCCCATGCGATGGTCGCCTCGCGGGGCGTGGGCGGCAAGCTCGGGGATCAGGCGACCCTCCTGGTCGAAGAGCTCTTCGGGGTGGTAGGAATGCATCCATTCCTCCAGCATCGCGAGCTGCTCCGGGTCGGACCGGACGTTCGACAGCGGCACCTGGTGGGCGCGGAAGGTGCCCTCGACCGGCAGGCCGTTCACTTCCTCCGGCCCGGTCCAGCCCTTGGGCGTGCGCAGCACTATAGCGGGCCAGCGCGGGCGTCCGGAGACGCCGTTCTCGCGCCCCTGGCGCTGGATAGCCCGGATGCCTTCGTGGCAGGCGTCCAGCGTCGCGGCGAACGCCTGGTGCACCGCCGGCGGAGCGTCCCCCTCGACGAAGTGGACCTCGTAGCCGTGCCCTTCGAGCAGGTCGCGGACCTCGTCGTCGGAGGAACGGCCTAGCACGGTGGGGTTGGCAATCTTGTAGCCGTTGAGGTGCAGAATCGGCAAGACCGCTCCGTCGCGCGCAGGGTTGAGGAAGCTGATGGACTTCCAGGAGCCTTCCAGCGGTCCGGTCTCTGCCTCGCCGTCGCCGACGACCGCGGCGACTAGGAGGTCTGGGTTGTCGAAGGCAGCGCCGAAGGCGTGGGTGAGGACGTAGCCGAGCTCGCCGCCCTCGTGGATCGAGCCGGGGGTGGGCACGCTCACGTGGCTAGGCACCCCGCCGGGCGTCGAGAATTGCCGGAAGAACCTCTGCATCCCAGCTGCGTCTTGCGAAACATCGGGGTAGACCTCGGAGTAGGTGCCTTCGAGGTACACGTTCGCCAGGACGGCCGGGCCGCCGTGACCCGGGCCGGCCAGGAAGATGGCGTCCAGGTCGTGCTCCCGTATGAGGCGGTTGAGGTGAGCATAGACGAAGCTGAGGCCCGGCGAGGTACCCCAGTGCCCGAGGAGGCGCGGCTTGATGTGCTCAGGTTCTAGAGGCTTGCGCAGGAGCGGGTTGTCCTGCAGGTAGATCTGGCCGACAGTCAGATAGTTGGCGGCTTGCCAGTAGCCCTGTATACCGGCGAGCTGCTCCGCGGAGAGCGGGCCCTCGGCGGGCTCCTCGGCGGAGAGCGCCTGCCGCACCGGCGCGGCGGCTTCTTCGACCACGCTGGAGATGGTCGGGTCGAAACGGTACATGCTCTGCTCCTCTCTGCTCAATGGTCCTGCTCGATGAGCCTTCTCGTGTGCCGTGCGACCATCAGGTCTTCGTCGGTCGGTACGACGCGGACCCTCACCGCAGCGTCGTCGCTGGAGATGACGGGCGCGTGCTCCGCGTTGCGATCGGGGTCGATTCGGATGCCGAGGAACTCGAGGCCCTCGCAGACGCGCTCCCTGACGGGCGCGGCGTGCTCGCCGATGCCGCCCGTGAAGACGAGGGCGTCGAGCCCGCCAAGAGCAGCGGCCAAAGCCCCCAGAAACTTCTTCGCCTGGTAACAAAAGAGTGCGACCGCCTCGGCTGCGCGTACGTCGTCCGGCTCGCGGTCCAGCAAGTCTTGCATGTCCGCGCTCGTCCCCGAGACTCCGAGGAGGCCGGCCTGCCTGTTGACGAGATCGCTCACCTCGGTCGGGGTCAGACCCCGCTCCTCCAACAAAAAGAGTGGCACGCTCGGGTCGAGGTCGCCACTCCTCGTGCCCATCACGAGCCCGCCGGTCGGGGTAAACCCCATGGTCGTGTCGACGCCGACGCCGCCTCGGACGGCGGCCATGCTCGCACCGTTGCCGAGGTGCGCGACGACGACGCGCCCGTCGTACGCCTCGCGGTCTACCCTGCGCAGCTCGCCCACGACGTACTCGTAGGAGAGGCCGTGGAAGCCGTAGCGGATGATGCCCTCCTCCGCGAGCCGTCTCGGAAGCGCGTAGAGCCTGGCGACGCGAGGCATCCGGCTGTGGAATGCGGTGTCGAAGCAAGCCACCTGCGGGACCGCTGGGTACGCGCGGCCCACGGCCTCGATCGCCGCGATCGCCTGGGGAAGGTGGTTAGGGTCGATCGGCACCAATGCCCGGAGATCGGCGACCACCTCGGGGGCGACCCTTTGCGGCTCGCGGTGGCGGTCCCCACCGTGGACGATCCGGTGCCCGACCACCGCCAGGTCTTCCCGGTCGAGCCCCCGATCTCGCAGCCCACTCATCAGGGCATCGAGCGCGGCGGAGTGATCCGGCAGATCATCCCGGCGCTCGTCGAGGGTCTCGCCGCGGGCGTCCGCGAGGCGCAGGCCGCCGCCCCGGCCCCCGATCCTGCTCGCCTCCGCCCGAAGCTCCGGGGTCTCCGCCGTGTCCTCCCGCAGGCGGTACAGGGCGGCCTTCAGGCTGGACGAACCGGTGTTGATCGTCAGCAGACGCCGTGCGCCCACGATGCTCTCCACCTTTCCCGAAGCGGATCCAGGTTCTCCACGGGATGCCGCTGGTGGAGCACCTGGCTCTGATATCGTCAATTCGCTTTACCCGGCGACGTCCTCGACCTGCAGGTACCTTAGGCCCCTTAGATCGATCCAGTGCCGCCCGCGGTTGTGAGCCAGTCGGATAAGGGCATTGTCGCAGCTTGGGCAGCGGATGATGGTGCCCAGCCCCCTCACCTCGTAAACCATCGCCGCCCCGATCCGATCGGTCCTTCCGCAGCCCTCGCAGGCGTACTTTGCGGTGGTAACCTCAAAAGAGAACATCTCCCTCAGAGAACCCGCTGCGGCGTTGCCATCCAGCCTGAGTTCGTCGTCCATCACTCTAACCTCCAGTGGGTCCGAAGCGTTCGGTCTTCACGCGCGAAGGGTCATGTCCCAAGTCGACCAGAGCAGTTGCCACCGCCTCCACAAGAGGCGTCGGGCCGCAGACGAAGATGAGGGGCCGCACTCCCGAGTATCAGGCTCTTCGTCCTGGGGGTCTCGGGGATGACTTCGATGACCTCGCCGAGGCGCCAGGTGATCCTCCTGTGAGGCTTGCCCTTGGTACGGGTCTCCGACACCCTCTAATCCCCCCAGTAGCGCTGCTCGCGCCAGGGGTCGCCGTAGTTGTGGTAGCCCAAGGACTCCCAGAAGCCGGGGACGTCGGAGGCGGTGAGCTGTAGCCCCCTCACCCACTTCGCGCTCTTCCAGAAGTACAGGTGCGGTACCAAGAGCCGTGCAGGTCCTCCGTGCGCTGGCTCTATGAGCTCCCCGTCGTATGCGTAGGCCACCCACGCCTTGCGTCCCGTAACGTCCTCTAAAGGCAGGTTGGTCGTATAGTCGCCGTCGCAGTAGGCGGTGACGTACTCTGCCGCACTCTCCACTCCCTCCAGCAAGGTGTCCACCGAGACCCCCTCCCACCTGGTGCCCAGCTTCGACCACTTGGTGACGCAGTGGATGTCCTTTGTGATCTCCTCGGAGGGTAGCTGCCTGAACTCCTCCCAGGTCCACCTCCTGGGCTCGTCTACTTCCCCACCTATGGAGAAGTCCCACTGCTCTAGAGGAGTATGAGGTGTGGGCCCCGCGGAGAGAACCGGGAAGCCGTCCACCAGGTACTGTCCGGGAGGTAGCGCCGTATCCTGGCTCCTGCGGCGGCCCCTGAAGCCTCGGGAGAAGAACCCTTCGCTCATATTCTATGCCTCCTCGGTGTTTCGCTTGTACTCTAGTGTACTCATTAGCCGCGGAGCGCGGCTCCTTGGGTCAGACACGTGGCCGAGTCGCTACGGGTGGCGGAAGGCCAGCCAGCCCATGGCCACAAACCAGGCCAGGACTTCGACGGCCAGGATGCGCTGCGTTAGCCCAGCCACTCCGTCCCCAGCGACGATGGCGGCCCGATCGAACGTCAAAAAGAAGAGGACCACCAGCAGGAGCGTTAGCGGACTGCCCAGGAGTAGCCAGGTGCCGAACCGCCGCCAGCGCGGCATCCCGCGCAGAAAGAATCCCGCGGCCAGGAAGCTCAGTACAGGGGTCCCGGTGGCCAAGAGGAAGCCGATCAGGTGAGGAAGGGGATCTTCGAGGGTGAAGATCCCGGCGATCACGAGACCAAGAGGCGAGAGCGCGAGCAGCGCCGCACAAGCCCAGCGTGCCGCAGGCCGGCCGCTCGCTGTCATTGTCTGGAAGACGCCGATCACGCCAGCCATGAGCAGGATCCCGCTGAGCACGAAGGCTGCGTTCATGAACGGTGCCGTAGAGCCCAATCCCAGGCCACTGATAGGTTGGCTGACGGGCGAGTAGGGCTCGATCACGGTACCGAAGATAGTGAATCCAGGGCTCAGGAAGCCGAGTACGAACCAGGCGAGCGTGAACAGAACCGGGCCGGCGACGGCGCCCAACGCGAGCCACCGGGTTGCTTCCGGGATCGCCGGGGCGGTAGGCTTGAGGGCGTTATCGGTCAAGGGGTCCTCCTTGCCGACTGTGGGCCGGGATCCATCCTGCGGGTTCGTGCTCATCGTGTTGCCTCCTAGGTTCTCCCTTTCTCGACCGTCATGCAGTGGCGCCAGTCTTCGTCTGCAGCGGCCCTAGCAGGCTGGCCTGGCCCACATCCTCGATGGTGAGCATGCCAACTAGCTCTCCGTTCTCGGTGACCGGCAGCGCCCTGAGCCCACTCTGCTGCAGGATGGGAAGAGCGTCCTCGAACAGGTCAGCCTCAGAA
>DATDKO010000195.1:0-5536 GCA_036519935.1 Rubrobacter sp.
AGCATTTCAGCCAGTCAGCTTTTTGGTAGCTGAGCTCTGACAGACTATGGCTCGTAGTGCGTAAGCAAGAGCGCTATCGTTGCTACAGCGTCGCGCTCGTGCCGCCGGTACAGACGGCGCCCGGTTCCGGGGTCTGGGGACCCTGTCGGTAGGCCTGGATAAAGCTCTCCAGGTCGGGGTCGTCCGCACCGCTCAGGCCTACCTGCTTGCCCCAGGCCGAGGCTACTACGGGGGTGTTGCTTGGCAGGTCAGGATAGGGGCTGACCAGGATGTAGGACTGGCTCTCTGCGATGCCCCGCAGCTGGTCTACCTGGTCCTGCGGAAGGTCTGGAGAGTAGGTGATCCAGACCGCCCCGTGCTCCAGGGAGTGTACGGCATTCTCATCGCGGATAGGCTTGTCGTAGAAGCCGCAGTTCTGCCAGACAGGGTTGTGCGCGCCCCCAACGGGAGGACTCTGCTCATAGTCCACCTCTCCTCCGGTGTGCTTTCCGGCCGGGCCCACATCGTAGGTCTTTACGTCGTCGGAGGCGCCGGCGCCGGACTGCTGTCTGGCGTCAAGCACCGCGAGCGCAATGAACCCCGCTACGAACATGACGATAACCGCGCCTACTATGAAGTATGTCCTTCTGGAGCCCCCTGACCCGCTGCTCCGGCTTCTGCTGCTCTTCGCCAAGATCTTCCTCTTTCTAGCCCGCCGTGAGATCGTAGCACATGCAACCCGCCTCTCCGAGAGTTTTCAGAACGCCCGCGCCACGAGCCATACGGCCAACGCCGCGAGGGAGATCCACACGGCCACCACTACCACGGCAGTCACCCTGCTGACCGGCCTGTTCTTCGCATCACGCGCCTCTTCGCGGCACTCGGCGAGGATTTGGGGTGGAATCATTCTAATCGCGAGCGCAACCCCGAGCGGGATGATGACTACATCGTCGAGGTACCCGAGGACAGGGATCGGATCTGGTATCAGGTCTATGGGACTGAAGGCGTACGCGACCACGACCGCGGCGAAAGCCCGCGCATGCCAAGGCACCCTCGGGTCCTTGTAAGCCAGATACAGCGCGTAGACTTCGACCTTGAGCCCCAGCGCCCACCGCTTGAGTCGCCCGATAGAACTCACCGTCCCTGGTTAGAGTCCACAGAAGACATATTTATCGGCAACAGTCCTCTTCGCAGTTCTCGCCGATGACGACCCGCGCGGTACAGCAACTCTCGCCGCGCCATGACTCACGGCCCTCCTTGAGGGCGACGCCCGCGATGAGTAGCGCTGTGATAGGGTCGGCCCACCACAGGCCGAAGAGCGCGTTCGCGCCGAGCCCGACGAGCAAGGCCGCGGAGAGGTAGGCGCAGAGCATGTTCTGCTGACCTTCGCTCCTCGTCGCCGAAGAACCGAGCTTCTCGCCTACGCGGGCCTTGGCGATGGCGAGGGGCGGCATGGTCGCCAGCGTGAAAGCCGCGAGGCCCATGCCGATCCAACTGGGCTCAGGCCGCGCGCCAGAGAGTAGACTCCTCACAGCCTCGAATCCGACGTAGGCCGCTATGAGGTAGAAGCTTACGCCGATGAGCTTCTGGGCGCTCCGCTCCGCGGCCTCCACCCCGGGCAGCCCCACACGTATCGCCTCGGCCCGCGGTGCGTCGAGACACAGTAGATCGCAGCGGTCATCGTTCATACCTTCATTCTAACGCTTGTTGATACGTTGGTACAAGCGGGACGAACGTTAGTCGAGGCGGGAGGGGAAGCGGAGAGTCTGGAGGGTGGTGTGATGGTCGCCCACGTGGTCGACCTGGAGGGTAGTATGGGAGATCCCGTACTCGTTGCTGAGGAGCACTTCGAGTTCGCGCCTGCGGACGTGGCAGTCTTCGTGCCTGCCGACGAGGACGTGGGCGGAGAGGGCCGGGAAGCCCGAGGTGATGGTCCAGATGTGGAGGTCGTGGACCTCGATTATGCCTTCGGCAGCTGCCATTTTCTGGCCTACTTCCCCGGCGTTCAGGCCGCGCGGCGTCGCTTCGAGCAGGATGTTAGTCGAGTCTCTGAGGAGTGTCCAGGAGCTGCCCAGGATCAGGAGCCCGATGGCGACGCTGACCAGGGGGTCTGCGTAGCGCCAGCCGGTTAAAATGATAATGGCGGCGGCGACCATCGCGCCGACCGAACCAAGGGCGTCGGCGAGTACGTGGCGCAGGGCTCCCTCCACGTTCAAGCTCTCTCCCCTCGTTCTGTACAGTATGATAGCGCCGGCCGTGTTGACGAGGAGCCCGAGCGTGGCGACGGCCAACATCGGTGTGCCGAGGACCTCAGCCGGCTCCCTGAGGCGCGCGTAGGCTTCCACGAAGACCCAGATCGAGATCGCCACCAGCGTCATCCCGTTCGCGAGGGCTGCCAGGATCTCGGCCCGGCGGTAGCCGAAACTCTTCTCCGGCGTAGCCGGTCTCCCTGCTAACCAGGCTGCGAAAAGGGCGATCCCGAGCGAGAAGTTATCCGAGAGCATGTGTCCCGCATCAGCAAGCAGGGCCAGGCTCCCCGTGAGGAGACCGCCGATGACCTCCACAACCGTGAAGCCCGCGGTCAGGACGAGCACCACCGCTAGCGCGCGGCGGTTCCCGTCACGCGCGCTCATTGTGTGGTCTTGTCCGTGATGGCCCATGGGGCTATTCTATCGCCCGTGCACTTCAGCTGGTCAGCACTTTGGCATTTCAGCCTTTTGTTTGCTTAGCGGTTGACAAGCTGATGACTCGTCGGGCAAGCGGGATGCCGAAAGTGCTTCTTGCCCAGGAGACGCGCGGGGTTCGGGGTCTCAGCGGAGAGCTCCCTCTCCTGCGGGCCCGCACGCGACTACCCTCCCTACTGCGACGTCTCGCCGAGCGTCACTGCGAGCTTCTTCTCTTCTGCGTTGCGGAAGATCGTCAGGGTGACTCTGTCGCCCGGCTCATGGTCGCGCAGGGCGCCGAGGAGGTCCCCGTAGCCCACTATTGTGGCATCGCCCAGGGCCGTGATTATGTCCCCCTTGCGCACCCCGGCCTCCCTGGCTGGGCTACCCGGTATGACCTGCACCACCAGCGCGCCCGAGTCTACGGGCAGGTCGAACCGTCCGGCGTCCTCGGAGCTAAGGTCTGTCGTCAAGACGCCGAGGTAGGGGGTCGTGACTTGGCCCTTCTCGATAAGCTGGTCCGCCACCGAGACTGCCGTGTCAGAAGGGACGGCGAAGCCGAGGTTTACCGCCCCGGTCTCGGCAGGAGGGAGGTAGGCGACGTTGATGCCGATGATCTCGCCGTCGCGGTCGGCCAGGGCGCCGCCGGAGTTGCCCGGGGAGATCGCTGCGTCGGTCTGGATAAGGTCAGTCAGGGCGCTCCGCTCCGCCGTACCGCCGCTCGTCAGCTCGGGAGGGAACTCGCGGCCCACGCCGCTCACCACGCCGGAAGTTACGGTCGACTCGAAGCCAGACGGGTTGCCGATGGCTACCGCGAGCTGGCCGACGATCGGGGTGTCCTTGGTGTCGAACGTGGCAGCCGGAAGGTCGGAGCGGTCTACTCTTATCACGGCGATCTCGGTGTTCGGGTCGGCGCCGACTACGCTCGCGTCTTCGATCGTGCCGTCGGCGAAGGCCACCTTCACGTCGGTGGCCCCTTCGACGACGTGGTTGTTGGTAACGATGTAGCCATCCGGACGGTAGATCACACCGCTCCCTATCCCCTCACCCCTCTGGGTCCCGAGCGGCGTCTGCTGCACCGCCTTGAAGTTGATCTGCACGACGCTGGGTCCCACCCTCGAGGCTACCCTGGCCACAGGTTCGTCTGCAAGTATAGGCGAGGATGGCCCCGATAAAACCTGCGGCGAGGCCTTGGCCGCGTTGTTCTCTTGCATGCCTTGCTCTTTCTCGGAACACCCTGCAAGCAGGATCGTACCTAGCCATGCGGCGAACAAAGCGCAGCGCGCTCTAGATCTCGAATTCAACGTGTCAGAACCTCCTGTAGGCGCCCGGAGCGCGTCGTCTGCTACAGAGTCTATACGAGGAGCGTCCAAAACGGTTGTACGTTGTAATCTCAGAGGATGGATGCCTCGACCAACAGGAGAGAGGTGCCCGCTGATCTCGCCCGCGCGGGTGAAGCCCGCCACTTTATCGCCTGGAGGGGCGCCGTCGCGGGACTCGGCGGCGGAAGGCTCAACGAGTTGGCCGTCGCCGCCGAAGCCGTAATCACGGACGTCCTGCTCTCCGCACGAGAAGGTGTCCTCGAAATAGAGTCCGAACACAACGAGGAAGTCGTCAGAATCTCTATCAAACATCCCGAGATAAAGCAGCGCCGGCTGAAGGAGCTTGAACGTGTGCTACAGCGTTTCCTGGACGACTACGAGATCACCCCTACCCGCGCGATGCTCGAAAAGCAGCTGCGCTAGGGCGGTTTCGGAGATCAGCCTTCCGCAGCGTCCCTGGAGGCGGGTTCGCGGAGGGCCTCCTTTACCTTCTGTTCTTGAACTCTGAGGTAGAGGAAGACGTCCTGGGCGAAGCGTACGGCGTGCTCTTCGGGAAGGTTGACCCGCCGGTTTCCGAGGACCGAATCAAGCTCCTTGATGGCCGCATCCGCCATCCCGACCATCGTCTCCGCCTCCCTCAACGTTTCCTCACGCTCCTTGTCCGAGAGGCTCTGGCTCCGCTTCAGCCGGTTCTGGTGTTCCTCGAGGCAGTGTATGAAGTCCCTGATACCCACGGGGCAGGATTATATCAATACAGAAAGGCGATCCCACTACAAGCCGCCCCGACGCCGCGAAGGAGATCAAGAATGAGTCGCGACCTAAACACCATAGCAGATGAACCCAACTTGCTTGCCTCGATTCGCGAGCTCTACAGCTGCAGGCCAGAGGCCTACTTCCTTGAGCCGTGGGAACTCCAGAGTGGGGGCAGTCCCGTCTAGGTTAGCTAAAGGGCGCATCCTATTCATGTCTGAGGGAGGATTCTGTGCGATAGAGCAATATGTGCTACCTCCTTCAGTAGAGGGCGGGACTTGCCAGCCACGGCGCTGTTTGGTAGCTCACAGAGCCCGCTGGTGTTGTAGGGACCATCGTAGAGGCGAGGTGTTGGCTGGGCGTTAACTGGAGAGCCTCAATGCATAGTCAGAATTGAGTATTTTTTGGCTAGGCCCCGAGCGCATACCCCAGATGGGTGATCTCTTTCTAACCCAAATGGGCGATGCCCTCACAGAGGGTGTGTGCTTTGATTGCAGCTTAGCGAGGGGAATGGGGGATGGTCGGTTTGACGATCCCCCGCCAGCTTAGGGCTCTAGCCTAGCTTTGGAGCCCCGAGGACCCGTCCTTTGTCCCTAGGGCCTTGACGCCTCCGCTATCATGGGGCGTTAGAGAGGTGGAGGGGAACGGTAGGAGGGTCATGAACGTGGAAGAGGCGATGGTCGCGAGGGCGGCGGGGGGTGCGCTGCTCATCGCCATTATCGCGGCCATTGTTGTTAGCCTTGTTAGCCTTGCAATGTTCCTCCGAGAGCCGATATATGAGCCAACCGCCCGGGTGTGGGTGGAAAGAGACCTAAGGATTGG
>DATDKO010000196.1:0-7587 GCA_036519935.1 Rubrobacter sp.
CCGGTCGTGATGATCAGGGCGAAGCAAGAGATCTCCGTCCCGTCGGCGAGGGTCACGATGCGGTAAGGGTCCTCAGCGCGCACCGCGCTCACCTCCTGGGGCGTCAGAATCTCCACCTCAAAGCGCTTCGCCTGGTCCACCGCCCTCCGCGCCAGGTCGCTACCCGAAAGCCCGGCAGGGAAACCCAGATAGTTCTCGATGCGGCTGCTCGTTCCGGCCTGCCCGCCGGGGGCCTCGCGCTCTATGAGGACGGTCTTCAGACCCTCTGAAGCCCCATAGACCGCGGCCGCGAGGCCGGATGGTCCTCCGCCGACGATCAGAAGGTCGTAGAACTGCTGCCCGGCGCGGGTCTGAAGTCCGATCTTCTCGGCTATCTCCCTGTTCTGCGGCACCTCAGCGTAGGAGCCGTCCTCGTAGACGACGAGCGGCAGAGTCGGCGTTCCTGAGTCGATGTTCGTGAGGATCTCACGCGCCTCCTCTGACCCCTCGACGTCGAGCCATCTGTAAGGCACGCGGTTGAGGGCCAGGAACTCCCGCGTGCGGTGCGACTCGGGCGACCAGCGGTCCCCGACGACCCGCAAGCCCGTGAAAGGTGGTCTGTAATCAGCCTGCCAGTCGCCAAGCATGTCGTCGAGGTTGGGGTAGAGGTTCTCATCAGGCGGATCCCACGGTTTCTGCAGGTAGTAGTCAAGGCCCACATCGTTGATCGCACGAATAGCTGCCTCGGTATCCGAGTAGGCCGTGAGCAGGGCACGCTTGGCCTCAGGATAACGCTCGATGGCCTTCTCCAGGAATTCCACGCCCGTCATCTTCGGCATCCGCTGGTCGACCAGAAACAGCGCCACAGGGTCGCCCCGCAGCTTGAGCTTGCCCAGAGTGTCGAGCGCGGACTCCCCCGAGTCCGCCCGAAGTATTCTGTACTCGCGCGCGTACCGGCGCCTGAGATCCCGCTCCACGGCCCGCAGCACCTGAGGGTCGTCGTCCACCGCCAGTATCACCGGCTTCGCCATACCACCAGCCCTTCAAATACGATTGTTAAATGGTAGTTTCACTTCGCAAATCGCGCCCCTACGTCCTCCGGACGCTCCAGAAAAATTCTAGCATCCCCGGCAACCTGGCCGCTTGGGTAGGTGGTTACTGCCCGTCGTCTTGGGCTCTAGAGAGCTTTGGTAGGACTTCCGAGAGCCACTCCTTCGCCTCGCCAACTTCCTCATAGGTCAGGGGATGTCCTGTGTCGCGCCAGCGGAGGTCCACGTCGGCTCCTGCTTCGACCAGGATGTCGGCCAGGCGCTGTGCGTTATCTGGCGGGATCATTCGGTCCATGCGCCCTGCAGCCAGGAAGACGGGCATCCCCGAGAGGTCGGGCGTCAGATCAGGCTCGAAAGGAACCATCGCCCTGAACAGGACCGCGGCCCGTAGCAGCCCAGGATGCAACAGGATCATGCTCGCGGCTACGTTGGCCCCGTTAGAGTAGCCTACGGCGACGAGCTTCGAGCGGTCGAAGCCGTACTCGTCTGAGGCGGCTTCCACGAACTCGGCCAGCTCATGCGTCCGAAACAGGAGGTCCTCGTGGTCGAAGACGCCTTCTGCTAGGCGCCGGAAGAAACGTGGGGCGCCGTACTCTGAGACCTTGCCGCGGGGGGAGAGGAAGGCAGCACCTGGGGCAAGTGTTTCTCCGAGTGGTAGGAGATCTTCCTCGTTCCCGCCCGTGCCGTGCAACAAGAGGAGTGTCGGGCTGGACTCATCTTCGCCTGGCAGGTAGCGGTGGGTGAAACCGAGGTCGACGCTCATGCGCCCTCTCCAACCGGGACGCGCAGCGCGGGGAGGACCTCTACGAGCCTGTCGCGGCGGGTCTCGAGCCAGGGCGGCAGCTTGAGGTCTTCGCCGAGGTGTTCGGGGTTCTCGTCTACCGCGAAACCTGGGGGATCCGTGGCGATCTCGAAGAGCACACCGCCAGGCTCGCGGAAGTAGATCGAACGGAAGTAGTTGCGGTCCAGCACGGGCGTAACACTGTAGCCGAGCGCGGCTATCTCCTCACGCAGCGCGAGTTGGGTCTCTTCGTCGGGGACCCGGAACGCGACGTGATGCACGGTGCCTACGCCCATGCTCCCATGGGGGAAGCCGGCCGCGTTCACCACGTCAACCAGGTTTCCAGGACCGCCCTCGCCCGCTGAGAGTCGAATCCTACCCTCTGCTTCATCGACTCGCCGGAAGCCCAGAGTATCTGTCATCAACTTGGCGGTACGGTCTGTCGCCTCGACGGCGAGGGCGACGTGGTGGAACCCCCTGACGGAGTGCTTGGCCTGGACAGGACCGCCGGACCATCCTGGTCGCCCGTCTTCCGTGGCCACGAGCTCTATGCGCAGACGGTCTGGGTCCTCGAAAGAGAGGACTGTATCGCCGAAACGGTCGCGGGGTCTCTCGAAGCGAACGCCCTTCTCCACCAGGCGCTGCGTCCAGTAGCCTAGAAAGGCGGTTGAAATGGAGAACGAAGTAACGACGAGCTGGCCGGCCCCTATGCGTCCCCCTGGCGCGTGCGCCCACGGGAAGAACGTCATGATGGTACCTGGGCTCCCTGCGCCGTCGCCGTAGTAAAGGTGGTAGGTCTCGGGATCGTCGAAGTTGACGGTCTTCTTGACCAGCCTGAGGCCCAGAGTGCCGGCGTAGAAGTCCACGTTGCGCTGCGGCTCGCCCGAGATGGCGGTTACGTGGTGGATTCCGGTTGTCTGCGGCATCATGGTGCTCCTCTTCGAGGTTTTATGGGACGCAGGATCATCTTAGCACCGGCGTACCTAGCGGCGATTCGGCTGAGAAAGGTGAGCGGCCCTCGCATGATCAGGCTGGAGAGCAGGCATCCGCAGCAAGCGGGACTATCCTATGCAGAGCCTGATGCCTTATCGACGTGCGGATAGACAAGAACAGGTCCCCTGGCGGCGGTCACGACTTTGGTCGAGACGCTCCCTAGCCTGGTCCGTATTAGTCCAGCCAGTCCCCTGCTGCCGACGGCCACGAGCGAGGGTCGCACCTCCTGGGAGGCTTCGAGGAGCACGTTGGCCGGGTAGCCGCCGGAGATCCTGGTCTCCGGCCTGCTCCCCAAAATCTCCTCCAGCTCACGGGCACGGTCTTCGAGCATGCTTTCGTCCCGTTCGCGCATCTCCGTGAGGTTCTCGACCGTGGATCTCGTCTCCCCAGGAGGAACCTCGGGTAGATCGGGATGAGAGTAGGCGAGCAAACCCTCGGCGCCGTAGAGCTTGCCGATAGCGGCTGCGAGCTCTCCAGCCTTGCGCGCGTCCTCGGAGAAGTCCTCGCCGATGACGATCCGGGCCGGAGGCCAGAAATCGTCTGCCCCTCTAATGACGAGCACGGGGACCTGGGCGTGGTGCACGATCTCCTCGGACTGGCTGCCCATCAGGATGCGCCGTACCGTGCCCAGTCCGCGGCTGCCGACAACCAGGAGCCCAGCGTCGATCTCCTTGCAGAGGGCGATGACCTCGTTGGAGGTACGTCCCCTCCTGAGATACACCTTCGCGACTTCCCCACCGGAGGCCCTGATCCTCTCTACCTGCTCGTCCAGTATCTCCTGGCCCTGGCGCTTTAGCTCCCTCTTGACGAAGTCATGGGCGAACCCCCGCACGTCGTGCCAGACGTGAACGACGTGAAGTTCGGCCCCGCTCTTTTTGGCCAGGTCTGAGGCTGCCTCTGCTGCCCTGGCAGCGTCCCCCGAACCGTCGGTAGGCAGCAGTATTCTCTCCGGAAGCACGCTCATTCGAAGCTCCTCTCATCCTTCAGATTTACAGACGCCAGCCCGAATAATACCGCCAGCCGCCCTTTCGAGTCGGGTCAGGACCTTCCGCCCGACGGGACGGGCTCGCGGAACTGGCGGCTGTAGAGGTCCGCATAGAGACCCCCCTTCTCCAGGAGTGCTGCGTGGCTGCCGCGCTCCGCGATGCTGCCTCTCTCTATGACGAGGATAAGGTCGGCGTTCCTGATAGTGCTAAGGCGGTGGGCGATGACGATGCTCGTCCTGCCCTCCAGCAGCTTGGCCAGGGCTCTCTGGATGATCGCCTCCGTGCGCGTGTCTACATTGCTTGTCGCCTCGTCCAGGATGAGGATGCGCGGGTCTGTCAGAACCGCCCTGGCGAAGGAGAGTAACTGGCGCTGGCCTTGGCTCAATGCCCCGCCTCCTTCACCCAAGACCGTGTCGTAGCCTTCGGGAAGGGCCGTGATGAAGTCGTTGGCGTTGACTACGCGGGCTGCGGCCTCCACCTCCTCGCGGGTCGCCTCCGAGGGGTCGCCGGAACGACCGTAGCCGATGTTCTCTGCGATGGTGCCCGAGAACAGGAAAGGCTCCTGGAGCACGATCCCGATGTTGGCCCTAAGGTCCTTGCGGGCGAGCTCCCTCACGTCCCTACCGTCGATTAGGACCCTCCCCTCTGTGGCGTCGTAGAAGCGCGGTATCAGGCTCGCTATGGTCGTCTTGCCAGCCCCCGTCGGGCCGACGAGGGCGACCGTCATACCAGGCTCGATCCGGAAGGCCACGTCGTGGAGGACGGGCCGGCCGGGGTCGTATGCAAAGGTCACGTGCTCGAAGGAGATGCGGCCCTTTGCCGGACCGAGCTTCGGGGCGTCCTTCGGGTCCTCCGGCTCGGGCTCTTCGTCGAGGATGTTGTAGATGCGCTCGGCCCCTGCGAGCGCGGCCTGGGCCTGGGTGTAGACCTGGGAGGCGAGCTGTATCGGACGGAAGAACTGCTGGACGTAGATCAGGAACGCGGTCAGGATGCCGATGGAGAGCGAGCCGGCGAAGACGAGATAGCCGCCGTAGCCAATGACCAGGGCGGTAGCCAGGGTCGAGAGCATATCTATTGTAGGGGCGAAGGCCGAGGTGATCGCCACAGCCTGCACGTTGGCGTCGCGGTTGGCGGCGTTTCGCCGCCTGAAACGGGTGATGTTCTCCTCGGTCCTGTTGAAGGCCTGCGCCTCGCGCACCCCGAGGATGTCCTCTTGAACTCCTGCGGTCACGTCCCCGACCGTCTCGCGTGTCAGGCGGAAGGCGCGTCTCGCGCGGCTGGCGAAAAAGGAGGTCAAAAGCAGCATGATAGGGATGATCGTGAAGCAAGCGAGAGCGAGGTTCCAGTCGAGGAACAGCATCGCAACAACGATCCCTATAAGGCTGAACAGGGACCCCAGCAGCTGGGTGAGCCCCTGCGAGAAGAGCTGGTTGAGGGTGTCGACATCGTTGGTTACCCGGCTCATCAGGTCTCCGACAGGCCTCCTGTCGAAGAACCCCAATGGGAGGTGCTGGAGCCGGTCGAAGATCCTGGCCCGCATGGAGGCCAGAAGACTCTGCCCGATGGAACCGACCTGGTATACCTGGCCCCGCGAGGCTATGGCCCCCACAGCGTAGACCCCCAAGAGCACCAGCATTATCCTGGAGAGCCCGACCACGTCGCCGCGCAGGATGTAGCGGTCAATGGCGCGTCCGATCAACCAGGGCCCTCCAGCCTGCGCCGCCGCCCCGAGCACGACGAGCCCGAGTACGAGCACCATCTTGCCCGAATAGGGACGCAGCTCTCCCAGGAGGCGCCTGACGGTGGCGCCCCGGTCGCCGGCACGCTCCTGCGGCACCCGTGCGATGGATTCAATGCCCCTGATCTCTCTCCTCCTCGGATGGCTCCATCAAGTGTACGAGCTAGCCTCTAGGCGGGCGAGAGCTTGAGGGTCGTGGGAAGAGTCTCGGGACGCACCATTGCTTCTGTAGAGGCTGGCGAGGACTGCTGGTATTTGCTCCTGAAGGCAGCGCTTACCGCATCCACAGTCGCCGCTTCGGTGGCGGGGGCTGCTTGCACAGCGATGCGGTCGTCCGCCACGTGCAGCGCGCCCTCAGGGTTCGATGAGATCTCACGGTACCAGCGGCCTCTCTGGCCGCGCAGCGAGCGCACGAAGACCTCGCCTTCGACCACTACAACCCAGATGATCGTACGGTGCTCGGGGGAGTCACCGTCACGACGGGTCTCGATGCGCACTTCTTTGGTCTCGTCGAGGAGCCTGAGGGTTTCGGCGTCGAAAGTATCGTTCATGGTTCTCCTAGGCGTAGCTTTCTTCGTGAACTATCTCGCCAAGGGGTTTGCGCGCCTGCCCGCGGGTGGCGCGGGATCTGCGGGCCTCCTCGTCGGGGTAGCCGAGGGAGATCGCGGTCCGCACCACCTTCTCCTTTGGTATGCTCAGTAGCTCCCTGGCCGAGTCCCTGCCTGGGCCGACTAGCCAACCTATGCTCGAGCCCACCCCGTGCGCGTGGGCGGCGAGCATGATCCGCTCGGCGAGCCTCCCCTCGTCGTAGGTCTCCTGCTCGGCCCGCTCGCCGGCCATGACGAGGACTATCCCGAGCGGGGCGCCTGCCAGGTGTCCGGCGTAGCCCCCGAGCGAGGCGAGGGAGCGCAACGTGTCCCGCTCGCGGACTACAAGGAGCTCCCAGGGTTGTTTGTTGGACGCGCTCCCCGACCATCGGGCCACCTCCAGGACGTCGTCAACGACCTCCTGCGGTACGGGGTCTGATCTGAACGAGCGGACTGCGCGCAAGGTGCGCAGAAAGGAGATCCGGTCTCTTGCGATCCTTTCGTCTGTGGTCTCGCTCATGGTTCTCTCCTCTCGGCAGCGTTCACGTCGATTACCCTTACCTTCACTCCTTTGATGGGACACACGGTAGTCACTCCCTTTCTTCTCCGCCCTACGTTCATGCTGCTGTCTCTGAGGGGGAGAGCAATTGGGAGCCGAGGATCTCGTTGTAGAGTTCGCTCTCGCGCAGGAGCTCCTCGTGGGTACCGCTGGCCGCGATACTGCCCTCGTCGAGGACCAGGATCAGGTCGGCGTCCCGCACCGTGGAGACCCTCTGGGCGATGACGAAGACCGTGCGGTGCTTCTCGCGCATGAGCCGGTCCAGTGTCTCCTGGATCGCAGCCTCCGTCTCGGCGTCCACGGCCGAGGTGCTGTCGTCCAGGATAAGGAGCCGCGGGTCGATGAGGAGCGCCCTGGCTATGGCGATCCGCTGCCGCTGACCGCCAGAGAGCCCGATGCCCCGCTCGCCGATAACGGTGTCGTAGCCATCCGAGAGCGCCCTTATGAACTCACCGGCCTGGGCCGCCTCGGCCGCAGCCACGATTTCCTCATCGGTGGCGTCCGGTTTACCGAAGGCCACGTTATCGCGCACGGTGCCGGAGAAGAGGCGCGTCTCCTGCAAGACTATCCCGATCTGGGACCTGAGCGACGATAGGGTCACGTCGCGCACGTCGTTGCCGTCGAGCCTGACGGCCCCTCCCGTCACGTCGTAGAAGCGCGGTATGAGGTTGACGAGCGTGGACTTGCCCGAGCCCGTGGTCCCCAGAACGGCCACGGTCTGCCCCGGCCTGGCGGTAAAGGACACGCCGGACAGAATGTCGCGCGCGCTGCCTGGATAGCGGAACGAGACGTTGTCGAAGTCGACCCTGCAGGAGAGCGGGGGGAGGATGGAGGCGTCGGGGGCGTCCTTTACGTCCAGCGGGGCGTCGAGGACATCGAAGACCCTCTGGGATGAGGCTCCCGCTCGCGAGATGC
>DATDKO010000197.1:0-2973 GCA_036519935.1 Rubrobacter sp.
CTCCTGCAGGACAATCCCGATCTGGGGCCTGAGTGAAGATAGCGTCACGTCGCGTACGTCGTTGCCGTCGAGCCTGACGGCTCCTCCCGTCACGTCGTAGAAGCGCGGGATGAGGTTGACGAGCGTGGACTTCCCCGAGCCCGTAGTCCCCAGAACGGCCACGGTCTGCCCTGGCCTGGCGGTGAAGGACACGCCGGCCAGGATGTCGCGCGCGCTGCCAGGGTAGCGGAAGGAGACGTCGTCGAAGTCGACCCTGCAGGAGAGGGGAAGGAGGACGGAGGCATCGGGGGCGTCCTTTACGTCGAGGGGGGCGTCGAGGACATCGAAGACCCTCTGGGACGAAGCTCCTGCGCGCGAGATGCTGGCCGAGAGGAAGCCTATGGTGAGGATCGGGAAGAGCATAAAGCCGAGCAGGGTGTTGAAGGCAACGAGGTCCCCGACCGAGAGCCTGCCGCCTATAACCTGCCAGCCCCCAAACCAGATGATCGCCAGCGTCCCCAGGTTGGCGAACAGAAAGACGAATGGGAAGTTATTAGAGAACACCCGCACGGTGGTGAGGTTCTTCTCCAGTAGCTCCTCGTTGACCGATGCGTAGCGGCCCGTCTCGTAGTCCTCGCGGGCGAAGGCCCGGATCACTCGCACCCCCAGAAGATCCTCCTGCAGCACGGTGTTGAGCCTTCCGAGCGTCTGCTGGACCTCCCTGAAAAGAGGCCTGATCCTACCGACAAAGCGAACCAGCAATAGGGCGATGACAGGAACTATGGCCAGCGCGACGAGGGCGAGTTGCCAGTCGAGATACAGCAGCAATCCAGACGTGCCTATGAGCATGACAGCGGCGTTGGCGAGTTGGACGACGCCGGAGCCGGCGAAGGTGCGGATCTGCTCGACGTCGCTGGTCAGGCGGGTGACGAGCTGGCCCGTCTGGACCCTATCGTAGTAGGAGAAGGAGAGTCGCTCTATCCTCTCGAACAGCGCATCCCGCAAGTCGTAGGCGACACCCTGTGAAGTCCGCTCGGCCAGATACCCTTGCAAGAATGTGAACAGGGCTCGTGCCAGTGCGAGCCCGACCAACCACCCGACCACGACGAAGATGACGCCGAGCCGGCGCGGACCGATGCCTTCGTCGATGGCGCGCCCGATGAGTAGTGGTGTCACCAGGTTGGCCCCGGAGACCAGCAGCAGCGAGAGAAGCGCGACCATGCTCTGCCACGTATACGAGCGGAGGTACGCCAGCGCCCTGCGGAGCGCCCCTGCTCCAGAACGTGTCTCACTGCCGGCCAGAAGATATCCCCTACGCGCCCGTCACGGTCGCCGGCTCACCGTATCCATGGGCGATCCTGCCGTGACGGTTCTCTGTTGCCATCCGTTCTTATGGTATCCCATCAGCCTCCCTGTCGACCGCTCTCTAGGCGAGGTGGCCGATGGCTCGTTCAGCTGTTAGTGCCAGGTCCCCAGAGGTTACGAGGCTCTTCGCAGCCTCCAGGTGCGGGGCCATAAATGTGTCGCCCTCGATGAAAGGGATGTCTTGCCTGATACGCTGGAGGACGGCGCTGGTTGCGTGGCCTGGCTGCAGGGGGAAGCGGAGGTCGAGGGCCTGGGCTGCGCAGGCCGCTTCGATGGCGAGGATGCTGGAGACGTTACCGAGGAGCCGGCGCAGCTTGCGGCCCGCGCTCCAGCCCATAGAGTTGTGGTCTTCTTGCATGGCCGAGGTCGGGAGGGAGCCTGTGCTCGCCGGGTTCGCGAGGCGGCGATTCTCTTCCGCGAGGGCCGCGGCCGTGTAGTGAGGCATCATGAACCCCGAGTTGACGCCGGGTCGCGGGCTGAGGAAAGCGGGCAGGCCTTCCGAACGTCTCGGGTCGAGCATGCGGTCGATCCTGCGCTCTGTGATCGCACCTACCTCGGAGGCGGCGATGGCCAGGAAGTCGAGGACGAGGGCGAGCGGCTCCCCGTGGAAGTTACCAACGCTCTCGACCCGTCCGTCCGGCAGCACGATCGGGTTGTCCGTGACGGAGGCCAGCTCGCGGCCGGCTACGAGCGAGGCGTGATCGAGCGTGTCGCGCGCCGCGCCGAAGACCTGGGGGGCGCAGCGCAGGGAGTAGGCGTCCTGGACGAGGTGGGGAGAGTCGCGGTGCGATGCTACGATGGGACTCCCTGAGAGCAATTTCGAGATGTTGCCTGCGCTCGCGAGTTGTCCTGGATGAGACCGCAGGGAGTGGAGGTCTTCGCGGAAGACCCTGTCGGTGCCGAGCAGGGCCTCGACGGACATGGCCGCGGTCACATCGGCCGTCTTAAGGAGGACCTTCAGGTCTTCGAGCGAGAGCAGCAGCATGGCGAGCATACCGTCCGTGCCGTTGATCAGGGCGAGACCTTCTTTCGTGGCGAGCGGGAAGGGTCTGATGCCGGCGCGCTCTAGAGCTTCGCTGGTCTTGACTGGTTCTCCCCCTTCCAGCAGCCGGCCCTCCCCAACGAGGCAGAGGCCGACGTGGGCGAGGGGCGCGAGATCTCCGCTCGCGCCCATAGAGCCATACTCGGGAACAGCGGGGATGAGGTCCGCGTTGAGGAACGCCACCAGGACGTCGATGAGTTCGGGGCGGACACCGGAGTAGCCCGCGGATAGGGTCTTCGCCCTGACCGCCATCATGGCCCGTACGACCTCCGGCTCGACGAAAGGTCCCATACCGGCGGCGTGGCTGCGGAGGAGCGAGTACTGGAGCTCGAGGCGTTTCTCTGCGGTGATCCTGGTGTTCGCGAGCGCCCCGAAGCCTGTCGTCACCCCGTAGACCGGACGGGCGCCGTCGATCATGATCTCGACGCGCCCGCGGGAGGCGCTCACGGACCCGGACTACAGACCGACCCTGGCGATGTAGCGTCCGGTGACCCTCGCGGAACTCTACGTAGAGAACCTCGATCCGGCTTCCGTCGTCGCTGTCGCCAGGCAAAGGGCGCGGGTGGTGATGGGCGAGGAGGCGCGCG
>DATDKO010000198.1:0-5907 GCA_036519935.1 Rubrobacter sp.
CGGCTTGGTGGTCGCCTCCCTGTTGTTCGGGCTGGCCCACATTGGCCCCGACCGACGTTATCTCATTTGGACGGCGTGGGCCGTACTGGCCGGCTTCGTTTTCGGCCTTCTCTACGAGGTCAGCGGCGGTTTGCTCGCCCCCATCCTCGCCCACACCGCACACAACGCTGCGACGCTCCTGCTCTGGAAACGCTCCCGGAAGGACCCGAAGAAGGCCGGTGGCCTCTGAACAAACTCCCCAACACCACCACAGGCAAGACCGCAGACCGTTACCGTGTTGGTCCTGTGCTGGCCGCAGTTGGCTTCGGGGTCCTGTTGCTCGCTGCAGTCCTGTCCGTCTGGCAAGCGGACTTCTCGCCGGGGGAAGAGTTGATCTCACCCGGGGCCAAGGACATCGCGGTGAGCCAAGACGACAAGGTGTACCCGACCTCGGACAGGCTGCGTTTCGACGGGGGGCCAGAGGTGGTTTACGTCTATCTGAGGGTCGAGGACTTCGCTACCTACGAGGACCTCGAGGCGAGAGTCGGGCGGACGTCGAGGGTCTCCGCCCTTGGCCGTCTCCTCGGCGGCGGAGGCGAGCTCGTTGTCTCGAAAGAAGGCGAGGAGCGACTCAGCGTGACATACGGCGGGGCCGCCGGCGTGGTAAAGTTCGCCGTCCGCTCTGGATCGGGAGGGCGGCTGCCTTCCGGCAATTACACAGTGGGGGTCTACGCCGCATCGGGAGGGGCCGGCGAAAATAGCGTGGTGGCCAGAAAATACTTTGAGGTTGGCGCCCGGCACGGCTAGTAGTCATCCGCTTTTGGGATACAATGGATTGCGATCGAGGCGACGGTCCTTGCGACCGCGTAGGGAGGGAACGATAGCGCGCATCACTGAAACGGCCATCAACGTGTTGAGCCTTCTCGTTGTTGGCGTGGGAGTCGTGGTGACCGCGAGCTTCTTCGTCGGCTCTCCGCAGCACGACGCCGAGGCCGAAGTCGCGGTTGCCGAGAAGGTTAGCACGGCTAGCGAACAGCCCAGACTCCCTGTGGCAGCGGGAAAGATCGACAGAGCCATCGAGAGGCAGAAAACGGAAAAGCAGAGAAAGGACTCAGACGGGGCTGTGGCCAGGAAGAGAGTCGCCAGCCGGGGGCCAGAGAGCAGGATGCTGCGGATGACGATCCCTAAGATGGCCCAGATACGCAACGACACCGTACCCTACTCCGTCAGCGACGACAAGAAAGCGTTCCGCAAACATGCCGCCGTGCACCTCCGCGGGACAGGCAACCCCTGGGACAGGCAGGCGAACGTCTACATCGCCGGCCACCGGCTCGGTTTCCCCGGAACCGACAGCTGGCTGTCGTTCTGGGATTTGAACGTGCTCGAAAAGGGGGACAGGGTCCTTATCACCGACTCGGCGGGCAAGCGTTACGTCTACAGGGTGTTCAAGACCTTTGTCGTTGACCCGGAGGACGTGTCGGTGACGAGGCCGCTACAAGGCAGGAACATAGTGTCGCTGCAGACGTGTACGCTGCCGGATTACTCCAGGCGTTTGATCGTCCAGGCCGAAAAAGTGGCCGAGCGGTAGTGCTCGCTTCGGAAGAGGGGTAGAGGTTGCTCCGGTTGCCGGTGAGAGAGAAGAAGCAGGCGAACCCCGCGAAACAGCGTGTGGAGACGCCGCCGATGACCAAGGGCAACATGCAGGTGCGGGTAGTCTCTCTGGCGGTTCTCATCGCCGCGGTCTTCCTCATCCTTGGCGCCAGGCTGTGGTACCTGCAGGTGCTCACAGGCCAGGACTACACCCTCGCCGCGAGGGCAACGCAACACACCAATATCAAGATCCCCGCCCAGCGGGGCGTGGTCTACGACCGCGACGGCAAGATCCTCGCTAACAACGTGCCAGGGCTGAACGTAACCGTCATACCGGATGAGATCTCCAGGGACAAAGTGAGGGAGCTGGCGACGGTAGTCGGGGCCGACACCGAGGCTGTCCTGGCCCGCTACGACGCGGCGAAGGAGACCGGTAGCCAGTACAGCCCTATCCTGGTAAAGGAGAACGCGGGCCGCGACGCGGTGACTTACGTCAGCGAGCGCACCGGGGAGTTTCGGGGTGTCGCCGTGAACGACGACTGGGTACGAAGCTACCCCGAAGGCAGGGTGGCCTCCCACATCCTCGGGTACACCGGCGCCGTTAACCACGATGAGCTGAAGCAGGAACCTTTCAAGGGCCTGCCCGCTGACTCTATCGTTGGCAAAAGTGGGATCGAGCTCTCCTACGAGGAGGCGCTGCGCGGTAAAGCAGGCCAGAGAACCTACAACGTGGATGCCCTCGGGCGCATAGTCCCCGAAGGGAGCAGGGTCGATTCCATGGGCAGGTTTGTGGACGAAAACGGTAACCCCATAAACGTGAACCCAAGCCAGGAGTTACCCGACCACGTTACGGAGCCCGAACCTGGCAACAACCTCACCCTTACTATCGACCTTGATTTGCAGAGGGTCGTCGAGAAAGAGCTCGACGAGGCCCTGGAGCGCACCTGGGAGGCGGGCTACGACGGCAGGGGCGGGACTGTCGTAGCCATGAACCCCGAGAACGGGGAGATCCTGGCGATGGCCAGCCGTCCCGACTTCGACCCGCAACTATTCGTCGGCGGCATCTCCGGCGAAAGGGAACTCGCCACCTACAATTACCTCTTATCCAACAGGTCGAACGACCCGTTCCTCAACCGCGCGATCGTCGGCGGGCAGCCGGGTGCCTCGACGTTCAAGATCTTCACGGGGATAGCCGGCTTGGCCGCCGGCGTCATAGACGCCTACACGATCGTCAACGATACGGCTATCATGAACGGGACGGGCTGCTGGATGCCGTCGAGCGTCTCGGCGAGCCCGTGCTACAGGAGCTGGCGGCAGAACAGCCCCAACTACCAGTTCCTCGGCGACCATGGCCCCCAGAACATCTCCGAGGCCATCTCCGACTCCAACGACATCTTCTTCTACCAGGTAACCGACTGGCTCTGGAATCAGACTAGGGATAAGGACTGGCTACCGCACTACTACGAGCGGTGGGGGTTCGGTAGGATCACCGGCATCGACCTCAGCGGCGAGACCGCGGGCCGCATCCCTACCGAGCAGGGCGAGAGAGAGCTGTACGAGGCGCTGCACGGCAGCGAGGAGGGGGCTTACTGGAGCGTGGGGGACTGGGTGAACCTCGCCATCGGCCAGGGCGACTTGCTCGTCTCCCCGATCCAGATGGCCCGGGCCTACTCCGCCCTCTACAATGGCGGCACCCTCGTCACCCCGCACGTCGGCAAGGAGATCACTGACCAGAGCGGGAACGTGGTGGAGACGCTGTCCCCCAAGCCCGCCGGACGGGTAGACACGAACCAGTACCAGATCGACCTCGTGATACAGGGCCTGAGGGGCGTCACGGAGAAGGACGGCACCGCGGGACCGGTCTTTGTGGACTCGACCCTCCCGGTCGTCGGGAAGAGCGGCACCGGCGAGCTGCCGGCCGGGAAGGACTTCGTGAACTGGTTCGCCGGCTGGGCTGAGGGCCAAGAGGAGCAGCCGCTGGTCGTCGTCACGATGATCGAGGGCGGCGGCGCCTTCCAGGAGGGCTCGGAGATGACGGCCGGCCCGGTCGTGCGCCACATACTCGAGGCTTACTACGGCGTCGAACAGTCGCCCAAGGACCCGCACCCGACGGGCACCCCCCCGATGGACCCGGCGGACCGCGCTTCCACTGAGAGCGAGTCGGACGCGGCCCCGGTAGAGTAGCGTGAATATTCTCTCGCTGCCGAGCCCACCTTCCCCTGTAATGTTCGAGGTAGGACCCTTCGCCCTTCGCTACTATGGGCTGTGTATAGCGCTAGGTATCATCGTCGCGACCTGGCTTACAGGAAGGGAACTGGAGCGCAAGGGCTACGACGGCACCCTGGCCCTCGACTCGCTGTTCTTTATCGTGCCTCTTGGCTTTATCGGCGCCAGGGCCTATCACGTTATCACCGACTACGGGCTCTACTCGGGCGACCCGTTCCCCAGCGTATTCGAAGTCTGGAACGGGGGCTTGGGGATCTACGGCGGCGTCGTAGGAGGGTTTGTAGGGCTTTTGATCTTCGCCCGGATCAGGGGCATAAGCCCGTGGGTGTTCGCCGACGCCGTCGCGCCCGGATTGGTCCTCGCCCAGGCGATCGGGCGCTGGGGCAACTACTTCAACCAGGAGCTCTTCGGACGGCCTTCGGACTTGCCCTGGGCCATACGGATAGCGCCGGAAAACAGGCCCGTCGGGTACTCAGACGCCGCGGCCTTTCACCCGACCTTCCTCTACGAGTCGATCTGGGATGTTGTGGTCTGCCTGATACTGCTGTGGGTGGCCCGCCGCTTCGCGGACCGTCTGAAAAACGGCGACCTCTTCGTGCTCTACGTGAGCCTCTACTCCTTTGGACGCTTCTTTGTGGAGGCTCTCCGCGTCGACCCGGCTTTCCTGATCGGCGGAACCATCCGCGGGAACCTCTTCGTTAGCAGTCTCCTGGCGCTGAGCTTCGCCATGATCCTTCTCCTGAGGCACTCGGGGTCCAGGCGCAAACGTCCTGAGTCCCGCTGACGGGGCTACTCTTGGCCGGGGTCTCGCTCTCCATACAGGGCGTTGACCTTCGAGTACCATGCCAGCACCTGCACACGTTTTTGCTTTAGCTCCTTTCTGCTCTGCTCGTCAGCGATGTCGTTCCTCTCCAGAGGATCTGACGCCAGATCGTAGATCTCCTCAGGCTGGTTGCCAAAGAAGTAGATGTACTTCTCTGTCCCCTGGATGCTGGCGAGGCACCTGTACTCGTCGAGACAAGAAAAGAACACGGTGCGGTCCTCCTGCGGCGGACCGACGAGGGATATCCCAGGGTAATGGCCGCCTGTGACCTTGAAGCCGAGCAAATCGAACAAAGTGGGTAGGATGTCGAGCTGGTTCGTCAAGGTCTCGACGCGTTTGCCATCCTCGAAGCGTCCAGGCGCGTGGATGATGAAGGGTACCTTGAGCCCCTCCTGGTAGATGGTGTTGTCGTGCTGGAAGAGGTCGTGCTCCCCGAATCCCTCCCCGTGGTCGCCGTAGATCACGAAGATCGTGTCGTCGTACAGGCCCAGCTCCTTGTACTGGTCTATCACGTTCCTCACGAAGAAGTCGAGGTAGCGCATCTCATTCTGGTAATGGTCGAGCGCGGGCAAGTTCGAGTAATCCTTTAGCCCGTAACGGTCGATGGGTCGGTAGTCGTGGTGTCCCGTGACCCCGAGGTAGGTCGCAAGGAAAGGTTCGTCTTTGTGTTGCTCCAACCAACTTCTGCTCGGCTGGAGCATGATGTCGTCCTCATAGCCGAAGTAGTTGGATTTCTGGAAGCCATGTGTCTCCATGGCTTCGACCGGTTGGAAATCGTCGTAGCCGAAGTTCTCGACCAGGTCCCTGCGGTCCTCGAAGTGCTCGGTCGCCGAGGAGAACCAGACGGAATTATACCCCTGCTCCTTCAAGAGTTCGGGCAGGCACCGGGCGGGGACGCCGCCAGGCTCGGCCTCGGTGATCTCGCGCACGAGGTGCGGATCGATGCCGCAGTTTATCGAGGTAACGGCCTTGGACGTGTGGGGGACGATAGTGTAGGCACGCTCGGCCAGAAGACTTTTTTTGGAGAGCGCGTCGAGGTAGGGTGTCGTGTCCAGGTCCTCGTTGTAGGGCGTCGTGGAGCGCGCCCTGGCAGACTCGAGGTGGATCAGGACGACGTTCTTCTTCTCGGTCTTGGCGGTCTCCTGCAGGCGGGTATCCACAGGAGGCTTTATCGACGTGGCGTTCGCCACAAGGTCTCTGATCTGCGCGTGCTCCACCTCTGACATGACAATATTGACGACGGCGTCCCTGGTGAATGATTTTCCGACCACTCCGGCGCCGGCCGGTAG
>DATDKO010000199.1:0-2739 GCA_036519935.1 Rubrobacter sp.
ACAGCAGCAAACCCTCCAGCAGACGGTCCAGCAGTGGATGGAGCAAGCCCAACAGCAGCAACAGTCCTTCCAGCAGCAGGCCCAACAGCAGCAGCAGTCCTTCCAGCAGATGACCCAGGAGGTGCTTGGCAGCTATTCGCAGCTGTTCAACATCCCCATCTCCTACGCCCAAGAAGGACTGCGCTCAGCCCAGTTCCCGATCGAGGGTTATGACGAACTGACCGTGGAGGAGATCTCCGGGCGCATCGGTAACCTCTCCATCGACGATCTGAGGGTGGTGCGCGACTACGAGGAGCGCAACAAGAACCGAGAGACGGTTCTCGAGCAGCTAGATCGCAGAATAAGGTCGGGCTCCTAGAGAGAGCGAGGATCCAAACAGGCTGGGATCACGTACCCACAATCCCGGTGCCTTGGGAGTAGAGGGATGCCGCATCGTGCGAAAGAACCTCGGAGAACCCCGTCATGGCGAGGTTCCAAGAATCGACCTTCTGGGCGATAAAAGCACACAGGATAAATAGCATGAACAAAGACCAAACGCTTACCCTACCCAGCGGGATCGAGATCCCCTTTCGCGTTGCTCGGCCAGGCGACGCTCCCGCCCTACAGCGGCTCCACGCTCGATGCAGCGAACGTACCATCTACCTGCGCTTCTTGGGTCCTATGAAAAAGCTATCGGACGAGCAGGCCCGCTACTTCGCCAGCACCGATGGCGTGGATCACTTCGGCTTGGTCGCGCTGGATCCCCAAGACCCGAACGAGATCATCGCCGTCGTACGCTACGCCCGCAAGCCGGGAAATGAACGAGCCGAGTACGCCGCGCTGGTGGAGGATAGTTGGCAGGGCCAGGGGGTAGGGGCGGCCTTGACCCATCAGCTGATCGACGAAGCGCGAGGCAACGGGGTTGGATCGTTTTATGCGCTCGTGAAAGGTGGGAACAAACGTATGCTCAGCGTTCTGCGGCACCTCGATCTTCCCGAACGAGAGCGGGTGGAAGACGGCGAGAGGATGGTGGAGATTGGGCTGTCATCCGAAGATCCTCAAACTCGAGCTCGTAGCGCATCTTGCTCAGGAGGCCGCCCCACGTCATCTACAGGATATGCTGACGCCGCTGGCGCTGCAAGCCAATCTCGGAGAACTCATCTTCCACGCACTCGCGTGGAAGATGTCCAGAGGGGATAAGCCCCACCCAATCGCTTCTATCCGTCCCGGGGCCTCGGCGGCTCAGTGCAACTTGCCCAAGATGAGTTCGGCCTCGCGGCGGGGACGTGCTCTGGCGAGGGCCGTCAGTCCACGTACGGTCCGTTGAAGACAGGCTTCTCTCCGTAGGGCTTCCCGCCCATGAGCATGAAGCGTGTCCCTGGGATGCACGGACCTCGCGCATGCGTCCGGCTGGCACCTCGATGCTCAGGTCTCCGCGCAGGTTTATCGGTCCTTCGGCGACGAACTCTACCCGAGTCGGCTGCTCGGGCTCCTCACTAGGCCCCTCCTCCAGCCGGTAGTGAAGCGCTCCGCTAGGGCAGCGACGCACGACCTCGGCCACCTGCTCCGCGAAGGCGTTCTCAGGCTGGATCCAGGGCCGCTTCTGGACGTCAAAGACGTGCGGAAGGCCACGGACGCACTCGGCGAAGTGCATGCACCTCCCTCTGTCGTAGAAGACTCTCACGCCAGGGGCGCTGTAGGACCGCGCCTGGGAGATCGCCAACTCTTCTCTATCTGGGGAAGGCTTCTGGCTCATAGTCTGCCTCCGCTGATCATCTCAGGGGCAACAAGGTCGCGGTACTCATCGAGGTGGCGCTCGATGTAACCCGCTATGAACGGGCAGAACGCCACTACCATCAGTCCCCTGGCGCGCGCATCGTCGAGCGCCGCCCTGGCCAGCCGGCCACCCAGGCCCAGCCCCTCGTAGGACTCGTAGACCTTGGTGTGGACGAAGGTGATCCGCCCTCGGCCAAGGCTGTACTTTGCGTAGCCTGCCAGCTCGCCGTCAGCCCAGAGTTCGTAACGATGCTCGGTTGTTACGGACCTCGGTGTTCATGTCTCCTCCATTCGAACGCGACGTATGGCCTACTATAAGCTAGAAGAGATCACAAGCGAAGTTTGGGGCACATCCCTCTTCGTTGTGCAGGGTTGGCGGCCAACGGAGATTGCTGTCGCGACCGTCTCCGTGTCGGCAACGCCCATCGCGACAACAGGACTACGCTTCACAGTACGCTTGGGTCTTGAAAAGTCGATGGACATGCGACTCGTTGCCTGGACACGGGATAAGGGGAACGAGTAGAAAAAGGGCCGGGATGAAGAGTTCCAACCCTCTGACAGCTTCAGTCCTGCGCCGTAGGCCTTATGTTCTGGTTGAGCCGGAAGAGGTTGGTTGGATCGTAGCGACCCTTGATCTCAGCGAGCCGCTCCCAGGTTGAGCCCGGGTAGGCCTCGCGGACGCGCCCCTCACCCTCGTCGCCGAGAAAGTTCACGTACACGCCAGGGTCACCCTGGCTCAGGGCGGCCGCGAACGCACTGACCCACTCCTCGTGCATCGGCGCCTCATCCGGGCGCTCGTAGACCGCGCCGACGGCTGCCATGATCTGCCGCCCGCGGTGGGCGAAGGCGGTGGCCTCGGCCGGCACGCGGGACATCGCCCCACCCAAGACCCGGATCTGCGCTACAGCCATCTGCGCTCTCGAGACCTGGAGATGATGGACGATCGCCTCGGCTACGCCGTCATCTACCTTGTCGAGGAAGACC
>DATDKO010000200.1:0-11053 GCA_036519935.1 Rubrobacter sp.
GCCGTCTTGTACCCTTCGCGGGTGAGCCTGTCCAGTCGCTCCGAGGCTTCCCTGTTTCGTCGCGCGTCTCTCTCGTCCACTACAGACCTCCTTTCCCGCCCCTATGATACCCGGTTATTTGTGTGGGATCTAAAGCGTAGCGCTCGGCACCCACTGCTCTGTGGCATCGCCTCTCCCGACGTTCCCTACGCCGATAGGATTATATCCCTCCCGCGCTTGATAGCTGCCTCCACCGGTTGCTAGCATAGAGCCGTGGTCGAGATCGGGGTCATAGGAGGTGACGGCATAGGTCCCGAGGTCGTGCGCGCCGGCATGAAGGTGCTCGAGGCCGTGGCGAAGGATGATCCCTCGCTCGAACTCGGCTTTACGGAGTTCCCTTGGGGCTGCGAGTATTATCTGGAGCACGGGCGGATGATACCTGAAGACGGCCTCGATACCCTTGCAACCTGCGATGAGATCTACCTCGGCGCCGTCGGCTGGCCTACGGTGCCTGACCACCTCTCCCTCTGGGGACTCCTGCTCCCCATAAGGCGCACCTTCGACCAGTACGTAAATCTACGCCCCGCACGCCTTTTGCGCGGCGTGAAGAGCCCGCTGGCGGAGCCAAACGATCTCGACATCACCGTCGTCAGGGAGAACACCGAGGGAGAGTATTCTGACTCCGGCGGGCGGGTGTACAAGGATACACCGTATGAGATCGCCGTCCAGGAGAGCATCTTTACCAGACGCGGCGTGGAGAGGATAATCCGTTACGCTTTCGAGGAGGCGAAGGCCAGGCGTGGTCTTCTGGTCGGGGCGACCAAGTCGAACGGAATCAGCGTTACGATGCCGTTCTTCGATGAGATCTTCCGCGAGATCTCCTCTGACTACCCTGAAGTCGAGGCGTCCCTGATGCACGCCGACGCCCTGGCCGCCAGGCTCGTGCTCGCCCCGCACTCCTTCGACGTCGTCGTCGGCTCCAACCTCTTCGGTGACCTGCTCTCTGAGGTGACGGCCGCCATCGCCGGGGCCATCGGGATCGCACCCTCAGCCAACCTTAACCCGGAAGGAACGTATCCCTCCCTGTTCGAGCCTATTCACGGCTCGGCCCCCGATATCGCGGGCCAGGGCACCGCAAACCCATCAGGCGCGATCTGGGCCGGCGCCATGATGCTCGACCACGCAGGATTTCCAGACGCAGGCGCCCGTATCCTCTCCGCACTCGAAGAGACCCTGGCATCAGGCACCAAAACCAGCGACCTCGGCGGCACGGCCACGACAGATGAGATGGCCGACGCTGTCGTGCAGAGGCTCAGAATCCACGCCTGACCGCAGCCAGCCTTATCCCGCCACTCGACGAGGCAATTTGACCTAGCTCACACGGAGGCCGCCGGTCCCTTGACTCTGCAACCCACCCTGATTATGCTGCCACTTTGTTATTGCAAATGATTGTCATTTGTAAGGAGTATCGGCAAACGAGGAGGCGAGGTCTCGGTGTTCAGTTCTTTCGTTACCCTTTTGAGGGAAGGATTCGAGGTAACGCTTTTGGTCGCGATAGTGCTCGCTTATCTCGTCAAAATCGAACGCCGCGAGGACATCAGGCAGGTGTGGTACGGGGTCGGTGCGGCCCTACTGGTGTCGCTGGCCGTGGGAGGGATTCTATTCGTGACGGCTGGCGGGTTGGAGGGGAGAGCGGAGTACATCTTCGAGGGTACGGCGATGTGGGTCGCCGTCGGGTTCCTGACGTACATGATCCTCTGGATGCGGCGGGAGTCGCGCAATGTAGCGCAAAGTATTCGCCAGGGTATCGACAGCGCCGTGGCCAAGGGTGGCAGTCTCGCGCTAGTCTCGCTGGTATTCGTGATGGCCTTGCGTGAGGGGATAGAGACCGCGCTCTTCATTTTCGGGATCACGCGTACTTCGGAGCCCTTGCAGGTTGCTTTCGGCGCGGCGCTCGGTATAGCGGGGGCCGTGGTGTTGGGTTACGCCGTCTACGCAGGAGGGAAGCGCATAAACCTTGGCATGTTCTTCAAAGTGACCGGGGTCTTCCTGATCCTGGTCGCTGCGGGGCTCCTGGCCCACGGTGTGGCCGAGTTCCAGGAAGCTGGTTTACTTCCCGACATCATGCCTCTGTGGGACGTCAGCAGCTCACCCGTGCTGGGCGAGGGGACCATCGCAAGCGAGTTCCTCACCGCATTCTTCGGCTGGGACCCCGAGGCGAACCTGCTGGAGTTGCTCGCCTGGTTCACGTACGTCGCGGTGGTCGGATACGCTTTCCTGCGGCCGCAGCCGCTCCCCGAGGGTGCCGCCGCCAGCCCAGCTACGCGTAACAACTAGCCTTCCTGGTCGGAACCTACAAGACTCCTACTGTCCGCACGGGTCACGTACCAGGCTAGCGCTTCAGTATTTAAGCGCTAGCCTCCGAAGTACGTACACGGCCATCCTACGATCCTAGGGGGCTAGCCGCCAATAACGGATGTGTCGGCCATGGCGGCCCTTCGGGCGGGAGTGTGGGATCGTATAGAATGAGGGCGTATCCGTCTCTGGAGGGCTCATGAACGTGTTCGGGATAGACATCGGAGGGTCGGGGATCAAGGGCGCGCCCGTGGACACCCAGTCGGGTGAGCTGCTCGAGGAGAGGGTGAGGATCAAGACTCCCAAACCGGCCACGCCCGAGGCGATCGTCGGGACGGTGGTCGAGGTGGTCAGGGAGGCCGGGTGGCAGGGCCCCGTTGGCTGCGGATTCCCCGCCGTCGTCAAGGGCGGCATCGTGCAGACCGCGGCGAACATAGACAAGGCGGCGATCGGCTTCGACCTGCGCGCGGCTCTACTGAGAGAGCTCGACGCCCCCGTGAGCGTCGTCAACGATGCTGACGCAGCCGGTCTCGCAGAGATGCGCTGGGGCGCAGGCCGAGATCAGGACGGCGTCGTCCTGATGCTCACGCTGGGTACTGGAATCGGCACCTCCCTCTTCGTCGGCGGCCGGTTGATGCCGAACACCGAGTTCGGACACATCGAGGTCAGGGGCAAGGACGCCGAGCACCGCGCCGCAGACAGCGCCCGCAAGCGCGATGACCTGAGCTGGAAAGAGTACGCCGGGCGCCTCGACGAGTACCTCCACAGGGTCGAGTTCCTCCTCTGGCCAGACCTCATCGTCATCGGCGGCGGCATAAGCAAGAAGTCCGAGAAGTTTTTCCCCCACCTCACGGCGCGTACGAAGGTGGTGCCGGCCGAGATGCACAACGACGCCGGTATCGCCGGGGCCGCACTGGCCGGAGTCCCCGATAGAGCAGCGGTACAGACCGCAGAAGAGCGGTAATCCGGGCTCTGACCTACTCTCGGCGGTCAGGTTGTCTGGCGTGGTGCTCAGCTAAGCGAGATAAGAGCCATGATCTCGGCCCTGCGTCCTGGGTCCTCATCGAAGACGCCCCTGACCGCCGAGGTCACCGTAACGGTGCCTGGCTTCTGGGCGCCTCTCATGGTCATGCAAAGTTGCTCGGCCTCGATTACGACGACGGAGCCGCGAGATCCCAGGGTCTCATAGAGCGCGTCGGCGACCTGTGCGGTGAGGCGCTCCTGGAGTTGCGGCCTGCGGGCGAAGCCATCGACCAGGTGCACTATCTCCGAGAGCCCAACGACGCGCTCCTCTGGAACGTACGCGACGTGGGCCCTGCCCACAAAGGGGAGCAGGTGATGCTCGCACATGCTCGCAAGCGGCAGGTCCCGCAACAAGACCGCGTCGTGGCTGTCTGCTGCGAACGAGACCTCCAGGTAGCTGGCCGGGTCTTTGTCCAGGCCCGAGAAGAGGTGGGCGTATGCCTCGGCGACGCGCTCGGGGGTCTCGACCAGGCCCTCCCGCCCCGGGTTCTCGCCGATAGCGAGCAGGACCTCCCGCACGGCCCGTTCGATGCGCGGTCCATCTATGCTTCGCTCTTCGGACATCCTTCTAGCCCCAGATCCACCCACAGAAGCGTACGGTCGACGTCAATGAACACTGCGCGTAGCGCATCCTAACTTCTTCCCGGCCCTCATGGCACTTTTCGGACCTACTGACCATCAGCGTGGTACGAATCCGCCTTCTGATCCAAGTCTGTTTTGCAGGAAACCCGTTCTGCACAGCACCCTCAGAGCACCTCGGCGTCGAAGCCGTGTTCCCCGGAGAGATCTGCGAGCGCCCACTCTACATCCTCGGCCGAATCGTCGGGTACGTAGAAGTAGGCGGTCTGGGGAAAGCGGTCGTCGTCGGGTTCGGAGCGCAAGTGCTCGTAGTCCACGCCGAGCCGGTCGAGTGCGTCCCTGACGCTCTCCATCGCGGCCTCGTCCCTGACGTTCCCTACGCGCAGCATCGCCTCACCTGGCATCGGTCACCCCCGCGAGGTCGAACTCCAGAAAGCGGCCGTTCTCCTGGATCAACTCTCCATCAGCGTACAGTTCTCCGCCCTCGCGCAGGTCGCAGACGAGATCGGTGTGCACGCTTGAGTCGTTCTTGCCGCCAGTCTGGGCGTAGGAGCGGCCTATCGCAAGGTGCACCGTCCCGCCAAGCTTCTCGTCGAAGAGGACGTTCGCGCTCGCCCGGCGGATGCCGTAGTTGGTCCCGATCCCGAGCTCCCCAAGGTAGCGGGCCCCGGCGTCGGCCTCGAGCAGGCTAAAAAGGTACTCTTCACCCTTCTCCGCACTAGCCTCGACGACCTTCCCCTCCTCGAACCGGAGCCGCACTCCGGAGACCTCACGTCCCGCTATCGCGGCAGGTACGCCGAAGTACACCGTTCCGTTGGACGAGTCCTCTATGGGTCCGGTAAAGACCTCGCCGCACGGCATATTGCGCATCCCCGCCGAGTTCACGAACGTACGTCCCTCGACCGAGACCGTCAGGTCCGTCTCGGGCCCGACGATACGGATCTCGCGAGCCTCCTCCAGCCGCTCCTTGAGCCGCTCCTGCTCGGCGGACTTCTCGCTCCAATAGCGTACGGGGTCTTCCTCGTAGAGACCCATAGCCTCGAACGCGAACTCCTCGTACTCCGAGAGACTCATGTGCGCCTCCTGCGCCAGCGCCTCCGTCGGGAAGAGCGTAAGCACCCAGCGGTCTTTCTCCAGCATCATCTCGCTCAAGGGCTTGTTCCGTCTCTGTAACGCCTGTTGCTTTTCGGGATCAACGTTCGCGAGCGCCCTGGTATTGCTCGGCGCGCGGATGCCGATCTGGGCGTCCACGCCCTCGTAGATGGCGCGCGTGACCTGCGGGATCTCCTGGTAGTGAAGCTCTTGTGCGTGCTCGAAGAACAGCTCCTGCATCCCTGGCAAGCTAACCTGTGTTACTGGAGTGGCGCCTACCTGCAACAGCCGGGCGTAGAGAGCCCCTATCAGGGGCCCTGCGCCCACCTCCGCGGAGACGAGGACCTGGTCCCCCTCCCCAGCCTCGATAGAGTAGTCCACCAGGATACGTGCAAGTTTGCCGACCCTTGCGTCTTCCATCACTGGCTCCTTTCATAAGAAGTTCCCGGAGAGCTTATCATCCGCGTCGTCCCCGACACCCTTCCACACAGCGGAGCGCGCGGCCAATGGTAAAGCCTTGGGTCGGGCAAGGCTCTGCCTAGATGGCGCCGAGGCCCTCACGCGTGAACCTCAGCGCCGCGCGCATCCTTTCCAGAATAGCCTCGGGATCTGGAGTCCCTAGCGGCCAGGGCTTGAGCTCCAGGCTCACGGCTCCGCGATAACCGCTCGCCCCGAGCGCAGCCAGGAAAGGCTTCAGGGGGAGCCGGCCCTTGCCAGGCAGCCGGTGCTCGTCTCGGCCCACCTCGAGGTTCGAGTCAGACAGATGGATATGACGGAGCCGGGCCGCGAGGACCGAGTGGGCCCTGAGGATGTCGACCTTGCTGGCCCCGGCGTGGCTGGTGTCCAGTGTGACCTCGCCCACGCCCGCGAGGTGCTCGGGCAGGTAACAGCTCTTCCGCCTGACATTGAACACGCCTGCTGATCGGCTCTGGGGCATGTTCTCGACGGCCACGACTACGCCCAGCTCCCGCGCCTCGCGCAGGGGTCCCGCCTTCCAACGCTCCAGCCGCCTGCCTGGCGGAGGCGGATGTGCCACTACAACGGGCACCTCTATCCTACTCGACAGCCTCGCGACCCGCACCAGCGTTTCTTCGGGACCAAGCCCCCAGGCGCCGCGTCGAAGTGGAGGGTGGAGGGCCAGGATCGGGACGCCGTGCCTCTCGACGAGATCTCTGAGATAGTCCTCCTGATGGTTATCCCAGCGTTCGTCCATCATGATCTCGACCCCGTCGTACCCGGCCTCCGAGATCCAGGCGTATACCCTGTCAAGGCCGAAGGGGTAGAGCGAACCTGTGCTGAAGATGACGGGGACCGCCATCAGATCTCTTCGCGCCGGATCTCCAAAAACCTCTGCAGCGTCGAAGGCGAGTGGTTCTGGTAGTGGTTGTTGGCATAGGCGAAGACGGTCCTGCCCTCCCCGAGAAAGCGGCCTACGAGCTCCGCCCACCACCTGAGATCGTCGTCGCGCTCCTTCTTGAGATGCGTGTGTCCCTCAGGGAACTCCCGCCGGTCACCGAGCCAGCGAATGTACGAGAAATCCGCCGTCGCCCCTTCCATTCGCGGCATCCCCGGGTAGTCGATGAGCGTCAAGGCCGCGCCGCGCTCGCGGAGCATCTCGGGAAGATCCGAACCGAGCCAGCTCCTGTGACGCACTTCGACGGCGTAGCGGAAGGACCCGGGCATACGTGCGAGGAAGTCTTCGAGTACGCCCATCCCTTCGACGTCGAAGGAAGGCGGGAGTTGCAATAGGAGCGGTCCGAGCCTGTCCCCAAGCTCGGCCATCGTGTGTAGAAAGCTCTCCGCCTCCGCTTCGGCGCCGACGAGGTTCCGATCGTGGGTGATCTGCTTCGGAAACTTGGCGGCGAACAGGAACCCATCGGGCGAGACCTCGCGCCAATTCTGTACGGTCGAGCGGCGCGGGGTGCCGTAGAAGGTAGAGTCTATCTCCACGGTCGCGAAGTGCTTGACGTACTCGGCGAGCCTCGAAGCGGAAGGGAGGGCCTCGGGGTAGAGGGTTCCTTCCCAGTCCGCATACGACCAGCCGGAGGTTCCCAGGTAAAGGCCCTTCTCCGGCGGCTCGACGCTGCCGGGAGTCTCCGCGAAGAGCCGCTGTTGCTCAGAATCGTCCATCCGCCCTCGAAGCTGCGATGCTACCATACGGGCGCCTGAGGTTTTATGAAGGCTCTTTCTGTTCATCCCCGTGGCATGTACTACATTAGCGCTATGGACGAGAGACGCCAGACACCATGAAGGTCTTCTACACCGACCACTTCGTACTACCCCTGCCCGAAGGCCACCGGTTCCCCATGGTCAAGTACTCGATGCTTCGCGAGAGGGTCGCGCGCGATGGGATCTGCGGCCCGGGAGAGCTCTTGACGCCACGCGCGGTAACGGACGAGGAGATCCTGCGCGCCCACGCCCCCGACTACCTGAAACGCGTGGCCTCCGGAACGCTCACAGAAAAGGAGGTGCGGCGCATCGGTTTCCCATGGTCGGAGAAAATGGTAGAGCGCTCCCGCCGCGCCTCGGGCGGCACGCTGGGGGCATGCCTCGCCGCCCTCGACGAAGGCTTCGCCGCGAACATCGCAGGGGGGACGCACCACGCGTTCTCCGACAGGGGCGAGGGATACTGCGTACTCAACGACTCTGCCATCGCCGCCCGCGCCGTCCAGGCCGCGGGTCTCGTGGAGCGCGTGCTCATCATCGATACGGACGTCCACCAGGGGAACGGGACGGCGGCGATCGTGCGGGGAGACCCGACGGTGTTTACGTTCTCGGTCCACGGCGCAAAGAACTTCCCCTTCCACAAAGTGGAGAGCGACCTCGACGCGCCACTCCCCGACGGCGCCGGCGACACTGAGTTCCTGGCGGCGCTCGAAAGAGGTCTGGAGGTGGCGCTCGACGCTACGGATGCAAGCCTGGCGATCTACCTCGCAGGCGCCGACCCTTTCGAGGGGGACCGCCTCGGCCGGCTCTCCGTAACGAAGTCAGGGCTCGCCGAGCGCGACCGGATCGTTCTCGAAACCAGCAGGGAGCGCGGAATCCCGGTCGCGATCACGATGGCGGGCGGCTACGCCAGCGAGGTAGGGGACACTGTGAACGTACACTTCCAGAGTATCCGTAGGGCGGCCGATCTGCTGGAGAGTGCAGCGGATCGACCGAAAGAGACTCACCAGACGTGAGCAAAAACCAGAAATCCTGCGTCATCGTAGGCGCTGGCATCTCCGGTCTGCTCGCAGCCAACACCCTGAAACAAGAAGGTTGGACCGTTACTGTCCTGGACAAGGGCGGCGTCGGCGGTAGGATGGCTACTAGGCGGGTCGGGGAAGGCACCTTCGACCACGGTACCCAGTTCTTCACCGTCAGAGGCGAACGCTTCGCCAACCTCGTCGAAGGCTGGCTCAGGGCCGGTGTCGCCACAGAGTGGACCCACGGCTTCGCAGACGCAGAGGGCCAGCCGAACGAAGATGGCCATCCCCGCTACAGAGGGTCTGAGGGTATGACCTCCATCCCCATGCACATCGCCCATGGCCTCGACGTGCGCACCGGAGAGAGGGTTGTAGGGGTGGATGATGGCGACGATGGCTGGGAGGCAGTGTGCGAATCCGGCTTGCGGGTAGCGGGGGACGCTCTCCTGCTCGGGGCCCCTGTTCCTCAGGCGTTGGAGCTGACCTCGTCAGGGAGCTACACGCTGCCGGATGGAGCCAGACGCCAGCTCGAAGCCGTCTCCTACGACCCGTGCCTCGCCCTCATGGTCTTGCTCGACGATTCGACCGGCGTACCTGAGCCAGGAGGAATGCAGATCAAATCCGAGCCGCTGGACTGGATCGGCGACAACAGGCGCAAGGGCATCTCCAAAACCCCGGCCGTCACGGTCCACGCCGGATCAGAATGGAGCCGCTCGCACTTCGAGGACGACGAGAGGGAGATTACAGAGTCCATGATCTCACAGGCTGGCGACCATCTCGGCACCGACCTCGCACGAGCGGTCGTCGCGACGTCCCTCGCCAGGTGGCGCTACAGCTGGGTTACCAACCCCCACCCCGAACCATGCCTCGTCGTCTCTGATGACCCGCCGCTGCTGTTCTGCGGCGATGCCTTCGGGCAGCCCAAGGTCGAGGGCGCAGCCCTTTCAGGCCTCGCCGCCGCGGACCATCTCCTCGACCGCAACGCCTGATACCCCGCGTCCACCTTGTTGCTCGCCTACGTCGCGGCGACCCTTTTCATCTCCACAGCCATCCTGCCGTCGCTCCGCCACGGCGAACCGGGCCGCAGCCTCGACCCCGCCTCCCACCGGCTCCTCATGCTCTTGATGATCTCCGGGGCCGCGGGCTGACCAGGGACGTTCCTGGGCGAGAAGCGTACGGATGCATCTAGCGTCGGGTAACAAAAAGTGGTACATATGACCTAGAAAACAACACAGGGTGAAGGAGAAGGGGGCCTTGGGAAACAGAAGGGTGGCGCTAAAGCCGCACGCGTCCAAGATCCGGCAGTGGGTAGAGGAGGGTCGGGGCGACAGGTGGATCGCACAAGAGCTGCACACCACGCCGTCGAGTGTACAGAGCTTCCGGTCGCGAAACTCGATCTACCGCCGGGACCCCGTCCGGCGCGGCCAGCTCTCGGAGCATCCTGCGGTGCTCGAAGAGACAGAAGGTGGCATAGTTCTGAAGACCGACGCCAGAGACTCGGAGGTCTTCGCCCGTGAGTGGCGCCACTACCTGCGTCGCTCGCCGGAAGATCTGCAGGTGGTGATCACGCAGGACAGAATCTACCTGGAGAAAGTCCGCTAACTTGCACGGAGAACCCGCCGGCGAGTTACGGCTCCCTCTGGAGGAGGCAGAAGCACTGCACGCGCTTCTGGAGCGCCTTCTCGAAAGCGGCGAAGACCTGCGCCTCGAACACTCCTATAGGCTCCTGGGCTGGCGCATACTCGCCGCGAGGGGCGGTAAAGGTCTCACGGGACGCATGGCAGACCTGGCGCGCGAAGCGGACAGCCTCGAAGAATACGAGGCAGCGCGCGAAAGGGAGCTGGGTCCCGTGCTCGACGGCCTGGAGCGTGGTGAGAACCGGGATCCATGAATAGGAGGCATCAGATAACTGTAGCCTGATGCCTTCTCAAAGCATGGCGCATGAGCATCCGCGTTGAGGCGTCGAGGTTCAGACTTTGAAGCGACACGATGGTACAGAATCCACCAGAAGCACCTACGCAAACCTGAAACCTGTAGCCTAACTTGTTATCAAACTGTTACCTTAGGGTAGCGGTATTGTAACTTCGGTGCTCTATTTTTCCGGGCACTGGGCTCTTTCCCCCTTCCTGCCCAGAAGAGCAGACCGGACCGCGGATCGCGCGCGGTCCGGTATCTTGCATATGTTAACCTCTGTTGAGGTTATGCAGTATCTCCTCAGTTCGCTCGCGACCATGGTCTTCATCGGTATACTCGCGATCCTCGCTCAATGGTCGAAAAAGAGCAGGAGGGCGGAGATATCGCTTCTGATCGTGCTCGTGTTCCTCTCGCTCCTGCTCTTCGCCACCGGGGCTTTGCTTGGTGTCCTTTGGGTCTCGGGCCAGATGCCACCGGATGTCTATCCGAAACAGCTGTTGGCGGTCACGGCAGTACCTGTGGTACTGTCGGGTTTGATCGGGCTGGCACTCTGCGTCCCTACGCTGCTGAAGATCGTTCGCGGCAGGCCGAACGGAGAATTCTGGACGGACCCACCGATCTTTCTCGCCCTTTGGCTGTTCGCCACCGTGTTGCTTGCCAATAATCTGGTAGGAATACTCGGGTTCGACCAGTTGAATCAGATCGACGCCTTCTCTTTGGGAACCGGCGGTAGGATCCCACCAGTCGCCATCCTGGCGAGCCAGCTGCCCTTCGTTGTCATTGCCCTTCTGGGGGTCGGCGCCGGCATCCGCCGCGGACCGCGCGAGACGCTCGCCCGCCTCGGCTACGGTCCCATCTCCCCGATGCACTTAGGTATCGTCGTGCTGTTTATCGTAGGTGCGTTCGCGCTCTCGGTTGCCACC